>JAUYUA010000012.1 GCA_030694935.1 Lutibacter sp.
CAGGCAGCAGCTGTTACCGCTAAAAAATAAAATGTAAACAGATGAAACGGGCCATAACAAATTTTGATACACAAAGAAATGAATAATGGCGAGTTTACCTGTCCGGGAGGCAGGCAGCAGTTGTTACCGCTAAAAAATAAAATGTAAACAGATGAAAATTAAACTGTTGGCCATTGGCAAAACCGATGATAAAAATTTACAGACCTTAATTGAGGCTTATCAAAACAGGCTGAAGCATTATATCAATTTTGAGATTGATGTGATTGCCGATATCAAGAATGTCAAAAACCTAACCGAAGCGCAGCAAAAAGAAAAGGAAGGTGAGCTCATTTTAAAAAAATTAACGGCAACAGATGATTTAATTTTATTGGATGAAAAAGGAACCCAATTCAGTTCTGTCGCTTTTTCTGAATACCTTCAAAAAAAAATGAATGCTGGCGTAAAACAATTGGTTTTGGTGATTGGCGGTCCGTACGGATTTTCAGAAGCCGTTTACCAGCAGGCGCAAGGAAAAATATCCTTATCAAAAATGACTTTTTCGCACCAAATGATTCGCTTGTTTGTGGTGGAACAATTGTATAGGGCCAACACTATTTTAAAAAACGAACCGTATCACCATGAATAAACTAAAACTGGTTTTCGCCACAAACAACCAACACAAACTCGAAGAAGTTCAGGCAATGCTCTCCAATTTTGAGATTGTTAGCTTGGCCGATATCCATTGTTTTGAAGATATTCCTGAAACTGCCGATACTTTGGAAGGAAATGCCATTTTAAAGGCCAATTATGTTACTGAAAAATTCGGACTCGATTGCTTTGCCGATGATACCGGACTTGAAGTTGCCGCTTTAAATAACGAACCGGGTGTTTATTCGGCCCGTTATGCCGGGGAAAACAACAATGCTGAGGCAAATATGAATAAATTGTTAAAAAACCTCGAAAACAATCCGAACCGGAAAGCGCAATTTAAGACGGCAATTGCCTTAAATATTCAAGGAAAACAGTTTATATTTGAAGGAATTTGCAAAGGTACCATTTTAACAGAAAAACGGGGAAAAAGCGGTTTTGGCTACGACCCTATTTTTATGCCGGATGGTTTTAACACCTCATTTGCAGAAATGGACATGAATGAAAAAGGCAACATCAGCCATCGCGGAAAAGCAATAGAAAAATTGGTTACATTTTTAAACGAGCATCATTGGTAAATCCAACAAAATCATATAGAAACACTTTTCTTCTTTTAATGGGTGTGCTCCTGCTTATTTTTATCGTAAACATAAGTTTGGGTTCAGTTTACATTCCCTTAAAACAATTGTTTCTGGCTTTTGTGGATGGCGAAGTTGAAAAGGAATCGTGGAAATCAATTGCACTTAATTACAGATTGCCAAAGGCCATTACGGCTATTATTGTGGGTTCCGGATTGTCGATCAGCGGATTGTTGATGCAAACCTTGTTCAGGAATCCGTTAGCCGGCCCTTACGTTTTGGGAATCAGTTCGGGCGCAAGTTTGGGCGTCGCCATATTGATCTTGGGAGCATCGCTTTTTGGCGCTACTGCCGCCGGTTTTGCATTTAGCAGCTGGGGACACGCCATTGCTGCAAGTCTTGGTGCTTTTTTAGTGCTTTCGGCAGTGATGTTGGCCGCAATTAAAGTCAGAAATACGATGTCTATATTGATTATCGGACTCATGTTCGGTAGTTTAACAGCTTCTGTAATAAGTGTGCTTGCCTATTTTAGCAGTGCCAATCAGTTGCAACAATATTTATTTTGGAGTTTTGGCAGCTTGGGAAATTTAAGCTGGAATGAAATTTTGGTGCTTTTAATCATTTTTGTGATTGGAATGACCTTTGTGATTTTCATCATAAAACCTTTGAACAGCTTGCTTTTGGGAGAAAATTATGCAAAAAGTATGGGCGTTAACGTTAAACGAACCCGAAATTTAACCTTGATTGCTACCAGCTTGTTAACAGGCGTAATAACTGCTTTTTCCGGCCCTATTGCCTTTATTGGTTTGGCGGTTCCGCATTTGACAAAACTGCTTTTCAGCACTTCCAACCATAAAGTATTGGTGCCGGCGGTTGCCATAAGCGGGGCTATTATTATGCTGATTTGCGACAGCATTGCCCAATTGCCGACCAGCGAATATACCTTGCCCATTAACGCAATAACCTCTTTATTTGGCGCGCCCATCATTATTTGGTTGTTAATAAGAAAAAGAAAATTAAATTATTAAGTGGATTTGAAAGACCAACATATCATTAAAACCAGCAATTTAAGCATTGGTTACACGTCTAAAAAGAACGTGAACACCATTGCGGCTAACCTGAACATTGAACTGGATAAAGGAAAATTGGTGTGTTTGTTAGGGAAAAACGGGATTGGGAAATCGACTTTGTTGCGGACTTTAACCAAGGTTCAGCCTGCTTTAAGCGGTGAAATTTTCATCAATAACACCAACTTAAAAACATTAAACAGTGTTGAATTGGCCAAATCGCTCAGTTTGGTTTTAACCGAGCATTTGCCCGAAAGTAATTTATCGGTTTATGAACTGGTGGCTTTGGGCCGTCAGCCATATACCAATTGGGTGGGTAATTTATCTGAAACGGATTTAAAATTTATCGACAATGCCTTTGAACAAACCAACACAAAACATTTAATCAACGCAAAATATTACGAATTAAGCGACGGACAGCTTCAAAAAGTGTTAATTGCCAGGGCTTTGGCTCAAAATACCGACATTATTATTTTAGATGAGCCAACGGCGCATTTAGACATACACCATACCATTGAAACTTTTGCCTTGTTAAAAAAACTGGCAAAAGATTTTCATAAAACAATCATTGTTTCTACCCATGAAGTAAATTTGGCTTTGCAATTGGCTGATATTTTATGGTTGATGACTCCTTCAAATTTTATGGCGGACACCACCGAAAATTTAATTGAAAACGATCGTCTTGACCAGCTTTTTGAATCCGATTTAATCAGCTTTAACAAAACTTTAAAGCAGTATACGCTCTCCAATTCCTACTAACTTTGGTATCTTTGATTGTTCAATAAAATCTTTTTATGAAGAAAATTCTTTTTACCGCGCTATTTTTAAGTCTGTTACAAGTTGGCTTTAACAGCAATATAATTGCCCAAGCGGCTGAATCTGTAGAAATTACAGGGAAATTGGCGCAAAAATTTGCTGCCGGAATTACCGATGCCGATTTGAAAACGCATTTATATATGATTGCTTCGGATGAATTTGAAGGAAGAAATACCGGTGAACCCGGACAAAAATTGGCGGCAGAATACCTGAAAGATTTTTATATATCAAAAAATATTGCCTCTCCATTGGGCGAAAATAATTATTTTCAAATTATTTCAACAGAACATTTAAGCCAAAATTTAAAACCTTCAGAAAATGTGGTTGCCTTTATCAAAGGATCTGAAAAACCAGATGAAATTTTGGTAATTTCTGCGCATTATGACCATCTTGGAATGGATGAGGATGGCGAAATTTATAATGGCGCCGATGATAATGGTTCAGGAACTGTGGCTGTAATGGCGATTGCTGAAGCTTTCCAGAAAGCCGTTGAAGAAGGAAACGGACCTAAACGATCCATCTTATTTTTGCATGTTACCGGTGAGGAAAAAGGATTGCTTGGTTCTAAATATTATGTGAATTTTCCTATTTTCCCTTTAGCAAATACCGTTTCAAATTTAAATATAGATATGATTGGCCGTTCAGACGATGCCCATGAAAACGACCCGAATTATGTATATCTAATTGGTTCTGATAAACTTAGCAAGGAATTGCACGAATTATCCGAAGAAATGAACAATAAGTTCACAAAATTAAATTTAGACTACACTTATAACTTGGACAGTGACCCGAATCGTTTTTATTACCGCTCAGACCAATACAACTTTGCAAAAAATAACATTCCTGTCATTTTTTATTTTAACGGAACCCATGAAAATTATCACCGCATAAGCGACACGCCCGATAAAATTAATTATGAATTGTTGGCAAAAAGAACGCAATTGGTGTTTTATACCGCTTGGGAAATAGCGAATAGGGAAAAAAGAATCACAGTTGATAAGTAACTGAGTTTTCAGTCGCAGTTTTCAGTAATAAAAAGCGCTATAAACTGATTTACAAAAAAATTAATGAATAATTTTAAAAATCAATTCTTTCAAAATATCTCCTGCCGGCAAGGCATTTGCGCCAACACCTTTACTTTTTAAATCGGCATCACGCAGCAATCCTATAACTTGAGACACTTTTCGCATCGGATAGTTTTTTGCGGCTGCCGTATAATCTGACACAAAAAACGGATTTACGCCCAAAGATTTTGCGACGCTGTTGCTCGATTTGTCTTTTAAACTGTGGTAAATCAGCAACTGGGTAAAAAAACCGTTCAGTAATGAAATGGTTACAACCATTGGATTTGCTTTTTGGTTTTGCGCAAAATGGTTGATAATTCTGTTGGCGCTCAGCACATTTCTTTCACCTACCGCTTTTCGCAATTCAAAATTGTTATAATCTTTGCTGATGCCAATATTTTCTTCAATGGCACTTGGCGTAATGGTTGAATTTGGCGGCAAAACAATCATTAACTTATCCAGTTCATTGCTGATTTTACTCAAATCATTTCCCAAATATTCCACCAGCATTAAGGTGGCTTTTGTGTCTATTTTATAGTTTTTGCCCGCTAAAACCCTTCTAATCCAATCGGCAACCTGATTTTCATAAAGCTTTTTGCTTTCATAAACCAATCCGCATTTTTGGATGGCTTTGTACAACTTTTTGCGCTTGTCAATGGTTTTGTATTTATAGCAAATAACCAGTACCGTTGAAGGCTGCGGATTTTCGGCATAAGAAGCCAAATTTTCAATAGTTCTCGACAAGTCCTGCGCTTCCTTTACAATCACCACTTGCCTGTCGGCCATCATCGGATAGCGTTTTGCATTGTCAATTAAATCTTCCACAGCAACATCCCTTCCGTATAAAACCATTTGGTTAAATCCCTTTTCTTCTTCGGAAAGCACATTCTTTTCAATATATTCAGAAATTTTATCAATATAATACGGTTCATCGCCCATCAAAAAATATATTGGTTTTATATTTCCGCTTTGGATATCTGAAACTATTTTGGTTACATCACTCATTTATAAAAAAAAATTAGCATTTTTGTGGGATGCAGCCATTGAATTTACCTACATATCCTTTCAAAATCAAAAGTAGCGAAAATAAGTATTTTATATTCGATATTGTCCGAAAAAAATATATGGTTTTGACGCCCGAAGAATGGGTGCGCCAGCATATGATTCATTATTTAATAGTTGCAAAAAACTATCCGATTTCTCTCATCGCCGTTGAAAAAAAGGTAACCGTCAACAAGTTAACAAAGCGAACGGATATTCTTGTTTTTAACTCAAAAGGCAATCCGAATATCATAGTTGAATGCAAAGCGCCTTCCATAAAAATTACGCAAGATGCCTTCGACCAAATTGCGCGCTATAATTTAAAATTGGAAGCCAATTACCTTATTGTCACCAACGGTTTGACCCATTTTTACGCTGTTATGGATTCAGAAAATGAATGCTATGTTTTTTTAGATGCGATTCCTAATTATAATTTTTAAAAAATGAAAAAATATTCAAAATTTGCTTTCTTGATACTTGTTATTTTTGTGATTGCGGTTTATTTTATTCCGGCACCACAACCAGATTTTTTTAAGCTGTATGCCCAAAATGACGTCCCTGGGCAAAGTTTAAAAGAATTTAAATCAAGAGCTACTAAAAAAGTAATGGTAAATGGTATTGCATGGAATTATTACGCTGGCGGAAACGGCAATAAAACCATTCTTTTTATACACGGAATGGGTGGGTCTTATGATTTATGGTGGCAACAAGTTGTGGCGTTTGAAAAAGATTATAAAGTAATTTCTTATACGCTTCCTGAAAGTATCAATTCGCTTGAAAAAGCTTCCATAGGAATTTTAAAAATTTTAGAAGCAGAAAACGTTGACAATTTTTATGCAGTAGGCACTTCTATGGGTGGTTATATTGCGCAATATTTGGTATCCATTATTCCAAACAGAATAGAAAGAGCCGTTTTTGGAAATACGTTTCCCCCAAACAATTTAATTGCCAAAGAAAATGAAACAAAGAGCAAAATAATTCCTTATTTACCAGAAATTATAATCTCAAAATTGGGGAAAGAAAAATTAAATAATGAAATTGTCCC
Organism: Lutibacter sp.; assembly: GCA_030694935.1. Taxonomy (GTDB): domain Bacteria; phylum Bacteroidota; class Bacteroidia; order Flavobacteriales; family Flavobacteriaceae; genus Lutibacter. The sequence goes on from JAUYUA010000012.1 coordinate 6,239, forward strand.
GGCGGCTAAAAATTCACCTTTGTTAAAAGCTTTTTTGGTGAGTTTGCCTTTTAGCAAACAACAATTTATAAATAGGTATTATATTATTGTCGACAGGTTTTCGATAATTCCTGATAAGTATGAACTAAAACGCATTCCGAAATTAATTATAGAATCGGATAATGACCCGCTGATTCAGCCTGAATTACGAAAAAAAATTAAAGAATTGTACGCGAATGCCGAAGTTTTCACTTTTCATCAGGAAGGCCATTTTCCTTATATAAATGCAGCTTCAGCATACAATAAAGCGCTCAGAAATTTCTTGGAAAAGGAAAATGACTATGAAATTGCAGAAAAAACTATTACAAACTATTTTGAAGGAAGAAAAAATGCCAACTTATCACAATTGAAAAATGCTTTTTCCGAAAATGCAAACTTATATACAATCCAAAATGACACAACATTGACAATTCCGGTTTTCGCATATTTAAGCAAAGTGCAAATCGAAGGAATTCAACAAGTGGAGACTAAAATTATGGATGGAGATATTACAGGAAATATTGCTTGCTATAAAACAAGCTTTATTTATTCCGATAAATCTTACACAGATTATTTAACTTTGGTAAAAAAGCAAAATGATTGGAAAATAGTAAGTAAAACTTTTACAAAAATAAAATAATTGAAAATAGCCATCGTCATCCTAAACTGGAACGGAAAACATTTGCTGGAAAAATTCCTTCCTTCCATCGTAAAATACAGCGATTTTGATTTTGCGCAAATTTATGTCGCAGATAACGCTTCTGCCGATGATTCTGTTGTTTTTGTAAAACAAGCGTATCCACAGATTAAAATCATTCAAAATAGCATAAACGGCGGATTTGCAAAAGGATATAACGATGCTTTGCAGCACGTTGATGCCGATATTTATGCTTTGGTGAATTCGGATATTGAAGTGACCGAAGGCTGGCTAAATCGTGTTGTTTCCATTTTTGACACTGAGCCAAATACAGCCATTATCCAGCCAAAAATACTGGATTATAAAAATAAAAACAAGTTTGAATATGCCGGTGCGGCGGGCGGATTTATTGACAAGTTTGGGTATCCATTTTGCCGGGGCCGAATTTTTTCTGAGTTAGAAACCGATCAAAATCAATTTAACGACGAAGCAGAAATTTTTTGGGCATCGGGTGCTTGTTTTTTTATTCGTTCAGCAGTTTATCATGAATTAAAAGGTTTTGATGAAGATTATTTTGCGCATCAGGAAGAAATAGATTTGTGCTGGCGGGCGAAAAATTTGTCCAAAACCATTAAATATGTCGGTAGCTCAACGGTTTATCACGTTGGCGGCGCCACTTTAAAAGAAGCAAATCCAACAAAAACATTTTTAAATTTCAGAAACAGTTTGTTTAGTTTGGTTAAAAATCTGCCCGAAAACAGGTTAATTCCAATCATTTTAGCTCGACTTGTGCTGGATGGTTTTGCCGGAATAAAATTTTTAGCTGAATTGAAGCCATTGCATTGCCTGGCAATTGTTAAAGCGCATTTCAGTTTTTACCGATATTTTTCCAAAATGCTCAAAAAAAGAAAAAAATCCGCTAAAACAGCGGATTATTATACGATAAAAAGTATTGTATGGCAATACTTTGTTTTGGGCAAAAAAGAATATAAAGAATTGCTATAACAACGCCTCCACACTTCCCAATCCTTCTCGCAAAATGGTGATTTCTCCTTCAGATAAATCGACCACCGTTGATGGAACATTGCTTCCATAACCGCCATCAATCACAATATCCACTTTGTTTTCCCATTTTTCGAATATCAATTCAGGATCCGTGGTATATTCCAATAAATCGTCTTCATCATAAATAGAGGTGGACACGATAGGATTTCCCAATTTCTTAACCAATTCTCTTATAATATTATTGTCGGGAATACGAATTCCCACCGTTTTTTTATTTTTAAACGCTTTAGGTAAATTGGTGCTCGACGGCAAAATAAAAGTGTATGGTCCCGGCAATGCCTTTTTTAGAATTTTATAGGCTGGCGTATCAATTTGTTTTACATAATCGGACAAATTGCTTAAATCATAACAAATAAATGAAAAATTCGCTTTGTCCAGTTTTAAACCCTTGAGCTGGGCCACTCTTTCCATCGCTTTGGTGTTGGTAATGTCACAGCCTAATCCATAAACGGTATCCGTTGGGTAAATAATGATACCGCCTTTTTGTAAAACCTTGACAACTTTGTCAATTTCACGTTCGTTCGGATTTTCATTATATATTTTTATTAACTCTGACATAAACTGTTACTTATTCGCGCAAAAGATATTTTTTTATGACCTCTCCAATAACCTAAATCCTTCTCCGTGAATATTTAAAATTTCCACATTTGGATCGGGTTTTAAATATTTTCGAAGTTTAGCGATATACACATCCATACTTCGAGAAGTGAAGTAATTGTCGTCTCTCCAAATTTTAGTCAACGCCAATTCGCGAGGCATCAAATCGTTTTTATGGGTGGCCAGCAATTTCAATAATTTGCTTTCTTTTGGAGAAAGTTTCTGAATTTCACCGCCATCAAAAGATAAATGTCGCAGTTTTGAATTGAACTCAAATTTTCCGATTTTATACTCAAAAACATCTTCTTCAATCGTTTGTTCGGTTTCTTTGCGTTGTAAAATGGCTTTTATTTTATACAACAACACTTCAGAATCGAAAGGTTTGTTTAAATAATCATCGCCGCCCGACTGGTATCCTTTAAGCACATCTTCTTTCATGGTTCTGGCCGTTAAAAATATAATCGGCACTTCAGAATTGGTTGCCCTGATGTCTTTTGCCAAAGAAAAACCATCTTTTCGTGGCATCATTACATCCAAAATACAAAGATCGAAATCGTCATTTTTAAACATAATCAATCCTTCCAAACCATCTTTGGCCAAAGTCACTTTATAATCGTTCAATGATAGATAATCTTTCAAAACAGTCCCGAAATTGGGATCGTCTTCCACCAATAAAATTCTATTATTTTCCATTTTTTTTATTTTAAATTAAAGGCAGTTTAATGGTGAAAGTGCTTCCAATACCTTTTTCACTTTCCACCTCAACTTCGCCTTGATGAATTTCAACAATTTTTTTCACGTATGCAAGTCCTAATCCATGGCCTTTTACATTGTGTATATTCCCTGTTTCTTCTCTGTAAAACTTCTTAAAAACATTCTTTTGAACGCTTTTAACCATTCCTATTCCTTGATCTTTTACTTTAATAATGATATGTTTGGCCGTATTTTCTGTGGTTATATCAATTTTTGGCGCCCCTTCAGAATATTTTATGGCGTTGTCCAACATATTTACAATCACATTGGTAAAATGAAAATGATCGGCCAAAATTTCGGTCGCTTCTGCATTTAATTTCAATTTAATATAACCGCCTTTGTCATTAACCAATAAATCTACGTGCTTTACAGCCACGTTTATCAGGTCGTGCACATCCACTTTTTCTTTGTTGACATCCAGCTGATTTTTTTCAAGTTTGGAAATTCGCAACACATTTTCAACTTGGGCATTCATGCGTTTATTTTCCTCACGAATCATTTTTACATAACGCATCACTTTTTCCTGGTCGCCGATAACTTTCGGATTTTTAATGGCATCCAACGCTAAATTAATGGTCGCTATGGGCGTTTTAAATTCGTGCGTCATATTGTTGATGAAATCCGTTTTAATTTCTGAAACTTGCTTTTGTTTAATTAATTGATACAACGCACTTGCAAATGCTAAAATAATAATCAATATAAAGAAAACAGACAACAGCAATATTTTAAAAATTGAGGCTAAAATGTAATTTTTCTTTTGGGGAAATGTCACATACAATTGGTAATTGCTGTTTCCTTCAGCATCAGCAAACATAGGCACCATATAGCTTTTTCCGACTTCCTTTCTAAAATAACCCGATTTTACCTGAGTTGCCAATCCGTTGCTGTAAATCCCGTATTTAAAATCGGTGCTGATTCCCTTTGAATTGAGCTCATTGGCCAACCTAAATGTAATTTCCCTGTTGCTTACCCTTCTGTGCACTGGAAGTCTGCTTGTATAAATATCAAATTGTCCTTCCAAATACGATTTTTCCGCAGCTTTAAACCTGCCCACTTTTACGTAACGTTCTTCCGGCGGTTCAATGCCTCCGGCCGTTTTATCCAACACTTGATCTTTTACAATCACAATTTCTTCTTTGCTGTAAATCTCTTTAAAGTTTAAGCTGTCATTTTCAAAGAACTCTGTGGGCACTTTATAATTGGATTCAATAATGCTTTGGGAATACGTAAATTTTTCATTGTTGGCCGTGTCAATTTTTTCAAAAATAAATTTACTGACATCAGAAACCTTTAATTTATCGCCTTCTGTATAAAGTTCTTCAATTTTAAAATAAAAATCGTTAAACTCACGCTGTTTAATATCATCTGAAACTTTTGCCAAAGCAAACTTAACATTTGCCGAAAATTGCTCTTCCGTTATCTGCACCGTATTCTTAATCCAAAATACCTGTACCGAGATTATGCCAATTAAGGCAACACTCATTAAAATAACGATGAGCACAAATATTCTTTTCCTCATCATCCAAATTTACACGTTTAACAGTATAATTATTGTTATTTAACGTAAATTAACATCTTTATTATTTCTTTAACAATTTATTATGAAAAATTTTATTTTTATTTTAATTTTTTAAGCAACTCAAAAATGGTAAAAACTTGCTTTTTTGTGTCCTCCAAATGGTTGTTTCTGATCACAAAATCCGATTTTTTGATCTTATAATCATCATCCGACTGGTTTTTCATCCGTTCTAAAACTTGCGCTTCAGAAACACCGTCGCGTTTCATAATTCTTTCAATTTTATGCTCAAAATCGGCAATGACCGTAATAACATAATCACAAATTTGATTGCTGCCGCTTTCAAATAAAATGGCTGCTTCATAAATCACGAAATCCGCTTTTTGCTTTTTTATAAAATGATGAAAATCTTCACGAACTTTAGGATGCACCAACGCATTCAACGCATTTAGTTTTTCTTCATTGTTAAAAACAACCGATGAAATATAGGTTCTGTTCAATTCTCCGTTTTCATAAGCTTTTTCACCAAATAGTTTTATGATCTGATTTCTTAGCTCATCATCAGTATTCATCAATTTCTTCGCCTCAATATCTGCCACATAAGTAACCGCGCCCAGCGCTTTAAAAAGTGCCAAAACAGTGCTTTTGCCACTGCCGATGCCGCCTGTTAGCCCAATTATTTTCATCTGCTTATATTTTATTTTTTATTGGTACAGATGCAGCCTGCCTGCCGGCTGGCTGGTTCGCCATTAATCATTCATTTGTGTATCAAAATTTGTTATGCTCGTTTCATTTTTGAATTAAAAATTCCAGTTGTGGCGGATTTATTTTCAAGGCATAAACAAAATCACTTTTTTTCGTTATTATTGGCGTTAAATAAGTGATTAACGAGTCGTTTTCATATTGTTTATAATCAAAAACCACCGTAACATCATTTTGGGTAATTTTACTGAAATTTGAAAGTCCGGCCTGATAAATCACTTCAATTTCTTTAGGAAAAGTTGTGACTGTAACACCAAACGGAACATTGATAATGGTCACCGGGATTTTAAAAGTGCCCTCAGTGAATTTATCGACCTTCCCATTTACCTTAACTTTTATGGCCGACATTTTTATTTGTTCTGATTTATAGGGCGATTTCAAAACCAAATCTACCGAAATATCTTCAAATACATCATTTAATTTTAACGCACTTGTGGTAATTCCGGCTATGGAATCAATGAGTTTTTTTGAACCTGAAACAGTCACGGAATCGGGTATCAATATCAATTTCTCCACTAAATTATACCCGGCTTTATATTGAATTTCAAGATTGGGAATTATCGGAACTTTTTTAGAGATTGACTTGCCTATTTCAATATAAATAGTGTCTCTTAAAACGCTCATAACTTCTATTTCATTTGAAAATTGTGAATTTAAGAAGGCTATTTGCTTGTTCGGCAATATGTAATAGTTCGATTTGGTTTTGGAAATATTTTTTAAGTTCAATAATATTTTGCGCTTTTTGAATTTATATTTCAGCAACATAAATCCTGGCGCCTTTATTTGCAATTCAACCTCAGAAATAGGCTTTTTCTGAACCATTTTATCTTTTGGCAAATCGGTATATTCCACATTAAAAACAACCGGCGAAATAAAAGTGTTAGACAATTTCATCAATACCCAAATAATGGTGGACAATACCAAAAAAAATAAAAAGACTTTTATTTTTCTGTTATTTTTTATCGATTTAATGGCCGAAGCTGTGGTTGTTTTCATTTTAGGAATATAACAAATAAAGATACAAAAAAAGTGAGCCAATCAGCTCACTTTTTTTAAGAAGTGTCCCTTTTTATTTAACTTCTTCAGGAACTTGGTATTTTTTGCTCAATTCCATAGAAATGGCTGAACGTTCAAATTTAATTTTTCCTGCGCTTGTTTCAATAATTACCGTATTGTCGCTGTCCACAATATCAACAATTTTACCGTGAATACCGCTGCTGGTCACTATTTTATTCCCTTTTGCAATGGAAGTTTGAAATTTCTTTTCATTTTTCTGACGTTTTATTTGCGGTCTTATCATAAATAGATAAATCACCACAAACATCAATAAAAAAGGAAGCATACTCATTAATGAATCTCCTCCTAAAGCTTGTAAAGCAATACTTGTGTACATATTTTATATTTTAAATTATTTGATTAATTATTGTTTTGGGGTTACAGTTCCTCCAATGCGCAACGTTTCGGTAACTTCAGCTGTATTGGTTTGCAAAGTGATTGATTTGCTTTGTTTTCCTGTTCTTCCTTTAGAATCAAAAGAAAATTTTAACTCTCCAGAATCTCCAGGTTTAATAGGGTCTTTAGGCCATTCAGGAACCGTACAGCCACACGTTGCTGATGCGCCAGTAATGATTAAATCTGTTTTTCCTTTGTTGGTTATTTTAAATACGCCTTCCACAACTTCGCCTTCATTCACAGTTCCAAAATCATAGTCTTTTGTGTCAAACTCAATAATGGCAGTTCCCATACTAATTTTTGCGTCTCTTTCTTTTGCAGTTTCTAAGTTTGATGCATCTATTTTTGCAGAGGCGTTGTCTTTGCAAGAAACAAATGCCAAACTCAATAAAGCAATAAATACTATACTATTTTTTCTCATGGTTATATATTTTAATGTGTAAAAATATGAAATTACATCAATCCTCGCCCAATTTTATTCAATCTTTTTGAGGCGGTAAAATCTTTTAAAATTTTATCGATAACGCCATTTATAAAAAAACTGCTTTTTTCCGATGAATAATCTTTGGCAATTTCAATATATTCGTTAATGGTGACGCTTGTTGGAATTGACGGAAATTTTAAAAACTCGCTGATCGCCATTTTTATCAAAATCATATCAATTTCCGCAATACGGTCTGTGTCCCAATTCGGCGTTTTATTTTCAATTTCCTTTTCAAAATCCTTGTGGTTCAACACCACTTTCCTGAATAAATCCACCACAAATTTCTTGTCGTCATCATCTTTATAAATCTCACCCAACAAAAAAGTCTGTTTTGGCTTTAACTGGTTCAACGATTTAACAATCCAGGTATTTACAAAAGGAATGTCATCTACCCAACTAATGGTTTTGTCCTCAAAATATTCTGCCAATTTGTCATTGGGAGCCACCACATTTTTAAAGAGCGCAACCACAAAATCCCGGTCTTCTTCAAATGAAGATTTTTCCGATTTTAAATAATCTGCATAAATGCTGCTTTCCTTCACCAGCTTCAAAATTTCGTGGACATATTCATTGTCCAAACGCCAATAATTAAGCTTTTTTTCTTCCAAATAGGCATTTAAGGAACCGCTTTCCTCCAATAACCTAAAAATTTGGTTGTTAATAAATTTGCAATTCGGATTTAAATCTTGGGTAGTGGCCAAATATTTTTTGCCTGAAATTTCAATATGTTTTTTTTCCAGATTTTTAACCTCAACAAGCAAACGAAGCATCAAAACATACAAATCGTGCATTTTTTCGATGCTGATGTACAAAAATTCTTCCTCCTTTTTAAGGTTATCACTTTTAGACTGAAGCAACGCATAAACCGATTGCATTACTTTTATTCTAATATGTCTTCTGTTTATCATTTGAAAGAACTTTTGAAATTTTTAGTGGTACAAAGCGCAAAAATACTAATAATTTTGAGAAATAAAATATTGTTTTTGTTTATTTCTTTAAAGTTTACAAATTCAAAAAATACTGTTTTGAGGTTGTCCGGCTTTTTGGTGGGCGTTCCCCGCCGGCTGGCGGGTCGGGTTTTACGTTCCAAACTTATTTTGCTTCGCCAAAAGGCAAATCAAAAAAGGTTTTCCACTGCAACCCCTAACGCAACTTGAATGAATAATTAACAATGAACAATTAAAAATGTAAGGCGAGAAATTAAATTCAAGTTGAATTAATTATTTTTCTTCTTCCAACTTCGGTCTTCGGTCTTCGGTCTTCTGACTTCTGACCCCCAATTTAACTTTTTTTTCCCGTATCTTCGCATCTTACAAAATTTATTGCATTTAAATTCTTTATGAAAGCTTTATCATACTTAAACAAATACTTTTTAAAATATAAATACCGACTTTTATTAGGCATCATTATTACCATTGCGTCTAAAATATTGGCATTGCAGGTTCCCCAAATTATCAGGGAATCCATCAATGTTGCCGAAGATTACAGAAACGGCATTGTAACCGATTTGGCCGTGGTGAAATCGGAATTGCTTTATAACATCCTTTTAATTGTTGCGGCTGCGCTGCTTTCTGGTTTTTTCACTTTTTTAATGCGCCAAACCATTATTGTGATGTCGCGGCTGATTGAATTCGACTTAAAAAATGAAATTTACCGTCAATACCAGCTTTTGTCCTTAAATTTTTACAAAAAAAACAGAACAGGCGATTTAATGAATCGCATTACCGAAGATGTGAGCAAAGTGCGTATGTACGCCGGGCCCGCCATAATGTACAGCATAAATATGTTGGTGCTGTTTTCTGTGGCCATTATTAAAATGTATCATATCGATGTCACTTTAACCAACTACACACTGTTGCCATTGCCTATTTTATCGATATTGATTTATTATTTAAGCAATATCATTAACCAACGAAGCACCGTTGTGCAACAATATTTATCGAAATTAACCTCAAGTGCCCAAGAAACTTTTTCGGGAATCAGCATCTTAAAATCTTATGGCATCGAAGAAAAAGCGATGTCTGAATTCGAGCACTTGTCCGATAAAGCCAAAGAAAAAAACATCAGCTTGTTTAAAGTCCAGGCCTTGTTTTTTCCTTCTATGATTTTGTTGATCGGTTTAAGCAATATTTTGGTAATTTACGTTGGCGGATTGCGCTATATTGAAGGCACCATTTCTTTGGGCGTTATTGCCGAATTTATAATGTACATCAACATGCTTACCTGGCCGGTTGCCGTGGTGGGCTGGGTAACTTCCATCATTCAGGAGGCTGAAGCATCGCAAATACGGATCAACGAGTTTTTAAAACAAGAACCTGAAATTGTAAACAATACCGATAAACCGTCAAAAATTGAAGGCGAAATCGAATTTAAAAATGTGTCGTTTACCTATGACGACACCAATATAGAAGCGCTGCAGTACATCAATTTCAAACTTGAAAAAGGGAAAACACTCGGTGTTTTAGGAAATACAGGATCGGGAAAAACAACGCTTATCAGTTTAATTGCCCGTTTGTATGATGTAAAATCGGGGGAGATTTTAATCGACCAAAAACCTATTGAACAACTCAATTTAGACAATCTGCGACAAAGCATCGGTTTTGTTCCGCAAGAAGCTTTTTTGTTTTCTGACACCATTAAAAACAATATTAAATTTGGCGATGAAGCTGCTTCTGACGAAAAAATTGAGCAAGCCGCCAAAGATGCTTACATCCATCACAATATCATCGAGTTTAACGAAGGCTACAATACCTTTGTCGGTGAAAGAGGCGTTACCTTGTCGGGCGGGCAAAAACAGCGGGTTTCCATTGCCCGTGCGCTTATTAAAGAACCTGAAATTTTAATTTTAGACGATTGCTTATCCGCAGTGGATACAGAAACCGAAGAAATTATCCTGAACAACTTGTTTAAAATAAGCCAAAATAAAACCACCATTATTGTAAGCCACAGAATTTCATCGGTAAAAAATGCCGACAGCATTTTGGTATTGGAAAAAGGAAAAGTAATTCAGCAAGGTTCACATACTGAGTTGATTAAAATTGACGGCTATTACAAAGAGCTTTATGAACAGCAACTTTTGGAAAAAGAAATTTGAAAATAGTGAAATAAGTCATTTTATTTTATAGATTTGTGTCAAAATCTAATAAAAAGATTAATTAAATAGAGAGTTATATATGAATGACAATGAACATTTAGAACAAGAAGAGATATTCTCTCAGGTTCTTAGAGCAGGAAGAAGAACTTACTTTTTTGATGTAAGAGCAACAAAAGCCGAGGATTATTACTTAACTATTACCGAAAGTAAAAAATTCACACACGACGATGGATCTTTCCATTACAAAAAGCATAAAATTTATTTATACAAAGAAGATTTTGTAGAGTTTAATGATATGTTAAAAGAAGCAACAAATTATATTTTAAATGAAAAAGGTGAAGAAGTGATTTCTGAACGTCACCAAAAAGATTTTAAAAGACCATCAGACGGCACTGAAGAAACTGAAGAAACTGTTTCAGGATCAGAAAGTTTTACCGACGTAAATTTTGAAGATATATAATAGTTTATCTTCAAACAAAATAAAAAAAACACTTCAATTGAAGTGTTTTTTTATGCCTTAAAAGTATAAAAGCCCATCATTCTGAACCCGCCTGTCCGGCAGGCAGGCTTGTTTCAGAATCTCATCATATCGATTATCAATCACTATGGGAACCTGAAATCGTAGATTCATGAACACCTTTAAAACAATTAAAAAGAAAACAGTGAGTAAAAAATTTCAGGTTGACGAGAATTCCCCTATGCTAGGCGAGCGTATGCTCGTGCTTTTGTTACCTTGTTGGCGCAATCACGAGCTGGAAGCTCGCACTCAATGTCATTAAGTTAAGGATATTTGTCATTCCGACAAAGGAGGAATCACATCAAACTAGCTAACCATTATGAGATTCCTCGTGCCTCGGAAGGACAAAAAAAGGGCGTAAAAGTCTTAACTTAATGACATTGAGCTCGCGCTAGCCGTTTTTTAGACCAAAAAAAAGCTGATGAATTGAACGAGGCCACTGAAAAAGCTCATCTAAATTGAGCAAGATTTATAAAAGCGATTAAGTTTAAGGTAACTTTGACTTAGTCGCTTTATTATTTCTGTTTCTCAATGTGTTCTTTTTGCCAATACCATTCAAAATTGGCTTTATGGCTATAATATTTGACTGTTTTTATGTTTTTTGAGGTTTACACACTCAATTTAAGGATTCTCTTAAGATTTACAGCAAAGATCGCCATTGCACTTTGCATTTGCATATTGTTTATTCCATATGATAT
>JAUYUA010000013.1 GCA_030694935.1 Lutibacter sp.
GCATATATATTAAGTGTTTAAGGCACTACAAGATACAAAAAAAGGAGTAGATAAACTTGCGTTTCTACTCCTTTTTTATTAATATTTAAGTCTTAAATTGACTTTTTCAGTGGCCTCCAAATTGTTCGGTTTTTTTTTATAAATTATTCATGGGTAGCTAACTTTTTCCAAGGAGGCATCAACCATAATAAAAAGGTTAAAATTAATAATGGTAAAATCAACCATACTGCAGCCATAAAATAACCTTCTAAACCAGAAGATACTGCATTAAAAGATGTAAATCCACTCAAACTTTTTGAAAATAATTGACCGCCAATAACTACATTCCATCTCATAAAGAAAATACCAATAAGAACAATTATTCCAATAAAAAAATAGATAGCTTTTCTGATTTTCTCAGCTGGTTTATAAATTTGAAAAACGCCTAAAGTTATGAGAGGTAGTATTGTTCCCAATAACACTTGAATATAAATTAAGGTAATATTTAACTTACCCCCTACTAGTACTTTGATAATATCAAAAGATTCCTCAGCTTCATATATTCGGTGAATTTGATCTAACGATTCTAAAGTAAAATCAATGATTAAAATATATAAAAGATATTTGGCAATTGTATCTAAACACTCCATATCAATTTTCACTTTCCGTATCCAACTCACAACCATATATATTACCATGACCAATGCAATACCTGAAACCATCGCTGAAAAAAGGAATATTATTGGCATCAAAACAGTTGACCACCAAGGATTAGCTTTAATCGATCCAAAAATAAATCCAACATATCCATGCAATAAAAATGCTGATGGTATACCAATAAGTGTAATAAAATAGCCTAGTTTATCATCTAGCTTAGCTGATTTCTCATCTGTATCATGGATACCCAACGTTATTATTTTATAGAAATATTTTTTGAACCCAGAACTTTTTTTTGACCAAAGGACAAAATCCAGTCTATAATCAAACCAGATTTCTAACAAAAGCACCACCATAAGATACCATAAATATACAAATCCAAAAATAGCCATCGCAGAAGTTGGATTGGGAGTCATTAAAATTTCATAGGCTCTTAAAGGGTGTTGTAAATGACTTACTAAAGGCAGTGTAGCTACCAATAAAAAAGCTAATGCAGTTAATAAAGCCAAATTATAAGTAGGCTTTAACACCTTAACATTAAAAACGCGTTCTAAAGAAGCTAGGATAAAAGCGCCTGCAACCAATCCTGTAATGTAAGGATATAAAACAATCATTAAACCCCAATGTAAATCTATCTCATTTGGGTAAATATAGCCGTCTACCTGAGAAAGCGCTTCGTATAAATGTCTGTAATGCTCTTCCATAATTATCTAACTTCTGAACTTAATCCGTTATAAAATACTCTTGAATGTGTATTTAAATGAGGTTTTAAAACTTGTGTAGGGTTTTCTTGTAAAAATGCTACCAAATCACTTTTTTTATCTCTTAAATCTCCAAATATTCTTGCATTCGTTGGGCAAACTTCAACACAAGCGGGCTGTAATCCTTCAGCAATTCTGTGATAACAGAAAGTACATTTATCGGCAACTTTTGTAATTGGATTCATAAAACGAGCTCCGTAAGGACAAGCCTGAATACAGTAACTGCAACCAATACAATAGGTTTCATCGACCAAAACTACACCTTCCGGACTTATAAATGTAGCACCAACAGGGCAAGCTTGTACGCAAGGTGCTTTAGTGCAATGGTTACATAATTTAGGAACCATAAAAGATTTAAAGATATCTTCATCAGGAACAGATTGTGTTAATCCGCCAATGCCGCCATTTGGTGATTCTATTTTAACTTCCCCATCATTTTTAACGGTATATTGCTCAACCCAAGTCCTAAAATAAAAAGGTTCTTTTGGCACCATATTTTCTATTTTGCAAGCTTCTGCGCATTTTCCGCAACCAACACACTTTTCAACATCAACACCCATTCCCCATAAAGGAAGATCGGCTTTAGCTATTTTGGGTTCTTCTGCTTTATCTTGGACAAGTGCTTCAAAAGGTTTTATAAGGGAATACAATAAAGTTCCGCCAACCAATGCTGCAGAGGTTTGGAAAAACTTTCTTCTGTTATTTACTTTTCTTTCAGTTCCCATGGTGCGTGTGGATTATGACATTCAATACAATTTTGTTTTTCATAGTGTTCTTTAAAATCTAATTGAGGCACACCTTTTTTAAGGCGTCCTGGATTAGTGGCATGACATTGCGCACAAAATTCAATGGTTCCTTTCACAATAGGAGGATTTACTTTACAATCTGTAGTTGCATCTATTTGGGGAGGGTGACAACTTTCACAGCGAACTCCGGAATGAACATCCGTTTCTTTTAAATCAAAAGCATCCTGATGACATTCAGTGCATTTTGCTTCACCTTTATAAAAAGAAGCACGAACTTTATTATCATTCATAGAGTTGGCCCTGTAGTGACCAAAATCACCAAATGAATCAGGTGTTAGAGCGCGTTGAATTAAAATAAAAATACCTACAAATACAACGAACGTAAAGAATAAACGAAAAATTACTTTTGGCATATTTCTTGTTTTTTAAACCAAAGAATGTTAAACACTTTTATTAGTTCTATTTTGAATGTCATTTATTTTTTTGCACTTTACGATTCCATATTGCGTTGATTGCCAAGGCCGGAAGAAACGCAAAAAGAATACCCGCAAATGGAGGAATAACCTCTCCATTAATTGCTCTTATGTACATAAAAGCAATAAATAAAATTATTGAAACTAATACTATTAATAAAGTAGCAATTGTTTTTTTATACTTTGTAATCATAATAATTTTATTAAATTAATATAAAACTGCCAATAGTTTAGCAAAACAAAATAACAGTCAGATTGAATGGGGTTCAATTTTACAGTAAAATGACACAAGTCATCTCCTATATCAATGTCAAAAATTTTATAAAATTCTCATCTGGTAAAAGAGTAAATATTTTTACTTTTTAATTACATGCAACTAAAGTTACAAATAAAAACCAAATTTTCAATGATAATTATCATACGCACAGGCATTTACAAAAAATAAAAATATATTGGATATGTTAATATATTTTTCAGGGTCTAAATTTTAAAAATACACAAGAGGGGTTTTGTTAATTATTCCCCATTATGAACTGGATTATATGATTCTCAAAATTTAATTTATGATACGTTGAAAAAGTTACAGGAACTTTTTATTTATCAATACTTTTAAGCAAATAAATGACTCACATTGGTTTCAATAATAAAAGGCTTAATGAAATTTGAAATATTTTTGAATCCCTTTCAAACTATTAATCTTTGTTTGGCATGAAATTCCAGTTAAATAAAAAAGCCGATCATTTATAAATGTTCGGCTTTTTTATCATGTTAAAAATTTTGCTATATAGTCATCGAGAATATTCTGATATCTGGTTGGTTTTCAACCAAACGCAAATCAAATGCCATGCAAATATTTCGCACAAACATTCTTCCTTCTTCTTTTACCACAATTTTGTTGTCAGAAACTTCAATTAAACCGTCTCCTATAATTTCGCCCAAACGCGCGATAATTTCATTTTTAACTTGAGAAGTTAAACCAATATTCCATTCAGTTTCTAAATTACACATCAAATTTAAAATGTGCTTTCTAATGATCAAATCCGTATCCGTTAACAAATGGCCCCTAAATACTGGTAATTCGCCTTTATTTACGCGATCTGTATAATCATCTATTTCTTTTTCGTTTTGGGCAAATGCATACCAGGAATCGCTGATTGATGACATTCCCAAACCAATCATCAGTTCCGTTTTACCGGCAGTATAGCCCATAAAATTACGATGCAGTTTCTTTGATTTCATCGCCTTGTGCAGCGAGTCACTTGGCAAAGCAAAATGATCCATGCCTATTTCAACATAACCATTGTCAAAAAACAATTGTTTCCCCAATTCATATAAATGGCGTTTTTCATCATCTTTTGGCAAATCACTGTCAACAAAACCTCGTTGTCCAACACCTTTTATCCATGGCACATGGGCATAACTGTAATAAGCAATTCTATCCGGTTTTAAAGCAATGGTATTTTTAATGGTATTTCTGATGCTTTCTTCAGTTTGAAAAGGCAATCCGAAAATTAAATCATGACTGATTGATTCGTAGCCTATTTTTCGTGATAAATCGTGTACTTTTTTTACCTGCTCAAAACTTTGGACTCTGTGAATCGCTTTTTGAACTTTAGGATCATAATCCTGAATTCCAAAGCTGTTTCTACGAGAACCTAAATCGTACATCGTTTGCAGTTGGTCTTCTGAAGTATGGTTTGGATGACCTTCATAACTAAAATCGAAAATCTCAAATTTATCAGCTCTTTTAAAAATCCCGTTGATTAATTTTTTTAAATTTTCAGAAGAAAAAAATGTTGGCGTACCGCCACCCAAATGGATTTCTCTAATTTTTGGACGTTTACCCAACAAATCGCAATACAAATCCCATTCTTTTAACACGGTTTCCATATAAGGCTGCTCAACTTCATGGCGTTTGGTAATTTTTTTATGGCAAGCACAAAATGTACACAAACTTTCACAAAAAGGAAGGTGAATATATACGCTTATTCCTTCACTGTCATTGCTTTCATTAAACGATTTTACCACCGTTTTTTTCCAGTCCTCCATTGCAATTCCCTCTTTATCCCAAAAAGGAACGGTTGGGTAGCTGGTGTATCTTGGACCGGGAATATTGTATTTTTGTATTAGGTTTTTCATTTTCTTGTTTGTTATTGCAGCTTGTTAAATAATTATAAATTTTTCATTTATAACAAATAAAACCAACAACTATTTGTATTCTTTAACCGCATCAATAAACGCTTTCGCATTTTCTAACGGCACATTTGGCAAAATTCCGTGGCCTAAATTAACGATGTATTTATCTTTTCCGAAATCGTTGATCATTTTGGTCACAATTCTTTTGATTTCTGCTGGTGGCGACAATAAACGCGCTGGATCCATATTGCCCTGAAGCGTTATATTTCCGCCTGTAAATTTTCTTGCCATTTGCGGTGTAATAGTCCAATCTACCCCTAAAGCCGAAGCATTTGATTTAGCCATATCCTCCAACGCAAACCAGCAACCTTTTCCAAAAGCAATTACCGGTGCATCATCTTTCAATGCTTCAATAATTTGGTTGATGTATTTCCATGAAAATTCCTGATAATCAACTGGTGATAACATTCCTCCCCAAGAATCAAAAATCTGCACTGCATCAACACCCGCTTTTACTTTTTCTTTTAAATAAGCAATGGTGGTATCGGTAATTTTTTGCAATAAAGTATGTGCCGCAATAGGTTTTGTAAAACAAAACTCTTTGGCAATGTCATAAGTTTTAGAACCTTGGCCCTGCACACAATAACATAAAATTGTCCAAGGTGATCCGGCAAAACCAATCAACGGAACTTCGTTATTTAGCATTTGCTTGGTCATTTTAATGGCATCCATCACGTATTTTAATTCAACAGTCACGTCTGGCACAATCACATTGTCAACATCTCTTTGGGTACGAATCGGTTTTGGCAACCAAGGACCAGTTCCTTCTTTCATTTCCACTTCAATGTTCATCGCCTGCGGAATCACTAAAATATCCGAAAACAAAATAGTGGCATCCATCCCAAATCTGCGGTAAGGCTGTACGGTAATTTCAGAAGCCAGTTCAGGAGTTCTGCAACGTGTGAAGAAATCATATTTATCACGAATTTCTCTAAATTCAGGTAAAAATCTTCCTGCCTGACGCATCATCCAAACTGGCGGACGTTCAACTATTTCTCCTTTTAGGGCTCTTAAATATAGATCGTTTTTGTACATTTTTCTTTTATTGTATTTGGTATGTTGGTATTTTGGTATTTTGGTATTTTAGTATTTTAGATTGTTGGATTTTTTAACCTTATACTTTTAACTTTTTAAATGCAAACGCACCGGCTGGCCCAATCGCTAAAAATGTATACTATACATTTTCTTAACGCTCAGTCCTCCCTTCGGGGCAATGTCATTAAGTTAAGAGATTTACTCCTTTTTTTGTCCTTCCGAGGCACGAGGAATCTCATTTGTTATGGTTGTTTGATGTGATTCCTCCTTTGTCGGAATGACAAATATTTCCTTAACTTAATGACATTGGGGTTAGGGGGCCTTATTCGCCACCGCTTTCATTGCGATATCAATCGCCTTTCTTACTTTATAGATATCTCTTTTGCTCATTGCGGTTCCTAAAAACCAAGCTTCAAATTGAGATGGAGGCAAAAACACGCCATGCTCCATCATTTTCCAAAAGAATATTTTAAATTTATTGGTATCACTGGTGAGTGCCGTTTTAAAATCAACCACCGGTGTTTTTGTAAAAAATGGAGAAATCATGGATCCAAATCGGTTTACCTGCAAATCAATTCCGTTTTCTTTAGCAGCATTAAGTAAAGATCGCTCTAAAAAAAAAGCCGTTTTTTCAAAAGCTGCATACGGATTTTGTTTTTTCAATTCCGTTAAAGTCGCAATACCGCAAGCCATAGCAATTGGATTACCCGATAAAGTTCCTGCCTGATACATTTCTCCCAAAGGCGCTACCATTTCCATAATTTCATTTCTGGCTCCATAAGCACCAACCGGAAAACCGCCGCCAACAACTTTTCCCAAACAAGTAATGTCGGCCTCTACACCCAACAATTCTTGAGCGCCACCAAATTTTGAACGAAACCCGGTCATCACTTCATCCATGATTAAAAGAACACCGCTTGCTTTGGTTAAATCTCTTAATTCTTCTATAAATTCTTTGGTCGGATTTACAACACCCATATTACCGGCTATTGGTTCTATAATTACAGCGGCAATATCATCATGCTTCGCTAAATGTTGTTCAACACTGTCAATATCATTATATACCGCAACCAGCGTATTTGCAACAGCTTCCGGCGGAACACCTTTACTTCCGGGAATGCTTAACGTTACCAAACCCGATCCGGCAGCAACCAACATATCATCTGCGTGTCCGTGATAACAGCCTGCAAATTTGATTATTTTATTTTTTCCTGTGAAAGCCCTGGCCAAACGTATGGCGCTAAAAACAGCCTCAGTTCCTGAACTTACAAAGCGCACTTTATCCATTCCAGGAAAAGCGTCACAAACAATTTTGGCCAATTTAATTTCTCCAACTGTTGAAGCGCCAAAAGTTGTTCCTTTTTTTAAGGCTTTTTTTACGGCTTTTTCAACTGTGCTGTTTCTGTGACCCAATATCATTGGCCCGTAAGACAAAACCAAATCGATGTATTCGTTTCCGTCAACGTCAATAATTTTGCTGCCTTTTGCCCTATCGATAAAAATAGGAACGCCGCCAACAGATTTAAAAGCCCTAACAGGGGAATTTACAGCTCCCACTAAATTCTTTTTGCCTTTTGTATATAATTCTAATGATTTTTCTAGTTTCATTTTCTTTTATTTTTGTGTAATCGTGTCCCTTCGACTTCGCTCAGGGTGACCTTTTGTTCATTTGTAAAATTAAATCTAAACGATTCAACAACTCAACGGTTAAACTTGTTTTTAACGTTTCAATAATAATTTGGCAACATCTTTTGCAAAATAGGTAATAATAATATCGGCTCCTGCCCTTTTCATCGACAGCAAACTTTCCATCATCACCCGATCGCCATCAATCCAACCTTTTTCGGCAGCTGCTTTTATCATCGCATATTCACCGCTCACATTATAACAGGCAACCGGACGGTCGAAATTGTTTTTGACATCTCTTATGATATCCAAATAAGCCAAAGCCGGTTTTACCATTAAAATATCGGCACCTTCCTGATCGTCAAAAGTGGCTTCACGCAAGGCTTCATCTCTGTTTGACGAATCCATTTGGTAAGTTCTTCGGTCTCCAAAAGTTGGTGCAGAATCTGCAGCATCCCTAAACGGACCATAATATGCTGATGCGTATTTTACGGCATAAGACATTATTGGAAGATCGTAAAAACCGGTATTGTCTAAAGCCTCTCTAATGGTTGCAATCATACCATCCATCATTCCCGATGGCGCCACCATATCGGCTCCCGCTTTTGCATGGGAAATTACTTGTTTGGCAATGTTCAATAAAGTTGCATCGTTGTCAACATCATTATCGTGAATTACGCCACAATGGCCATGACTTGTATATTCACAAAAACAAACATCGGTTATGACATATAAACTCGGATAATTTTTTTTGATGAAACGGATGGCATTTTGCATAATTCCGTTATCGTTCCAGGTTTCAGAACCAATTTCATCTTTTTTTGATGGAATTCCAAAAAGCAATACTGCAGGAATATCCAATGCAACCACTTCATCCAGTTCTTTTGAAATTCTGTCTAATGACCATCTTTTGATTCCTGGCATGGAAACAATTTCGGTTTCAATATTTGTCCCTTCTTCAATAAACAAAGGATAAATTAACTCGTCAACGGTAAGTCTGTTTTCCCTTACCAAACGACGAATATTTTCAGTTTTACGAAGGCGTCTTGTTCTATTCATAATCAAAATATTGATTTACAGATTCTATTACATTTTCAACTGTTGGCTCATCGGCCACAAATACATTTTCAAAATCGTCGATGGCTTCGGAAGCGGTTGTGTTTCCAATACAAAAAGCCACACTTTGGGTGTCGGTATTTTTTGATAAATAACTTTTTACTGATGACGGACTAAAAAATAAAATGCCATCATACGTGTTTTTTATTTTTACGGGCTTGAAATTGGTGGTGTAAACTTCAATTTCATTCACCTTAATATTATTCTCGGTTAACATTTCCGGCAGTTCATTGCGTCGCAAGTTTCCACAGAAAAAATGAACCTCATCAATGTCTTTATTCAGTAAGATTTCGTCGGCTAATTCCTCAGCTGAGTGTGCTATTACTGTTACTTTAACGTTTTTCTCCTCTAAAAATTGCGCCGTTTTATCGCCAACGCAATACACGTTTTCAAATTGTAATTCGCTGGCTGTAAACTGGTTAAAAATGCCTAAAATAGCATTTTTACTTGTGAAAATGGCGTTTTTGATTGGATTTTGTAGTTTAATGGAAGTATTGAAAGAAATCTCAATCAATTCAATTTCATCTACAATAAAATGATGCAGCAGTTCCTTTTGCGATTGGGAAAGCTTTTTGGTGGACAGGATTTTTTTTTTTGTGTTCATCTATTTCTTCATTTCAGCTTTTATGCTTTCCATTAATTTTTTTCCGCCGTTATTTAATACTTCTTCAGCACAAATTTTACCCAAATTTTTCCATTCACTTAATGGAACTGTTTTTTCGACTTCCACTTTTTCTGAACCGTCAATGGCAATTAAAATTCCTTTAAAATAGATTTTATCGCCTGTAATTTTTGCATTTCCACCGATTGGCGCGGTACAACCGCCTTCCAATGTTTTCATAAACTGACGCTCAACAGCAACGGCCATTTCAGTTTCTTTATGGTTTATTTGAACGCAAATATCAAGGATTTCAGTGTCGGCTTTTAAAGCGGTGACCATGATGGCGCCTTGTGCTGGTGCTGGAATCATCCAATCCAACATCACATGATTTTTTGGAAGCAAGTCGATGCGTTCCAAGCCGGCAGCGGCAAAAATAGCCCCATTCCAGTTGTTGTCAATCAATTTTTGCAAACGCGTATTTACGTTCCCTCTTAAATCGGTAATGTTATGTTTCGGATATTTATGCAACCATTGCGCGGTTCGTCGTAAACTTCCAGTGGCAATAGTAGCGCTTTCCTGATTTTTTAAAAAATCTTTATTATTTTTTAGTACCAAAACATCGCTGATATTGGCTCTTTCCAAAACGGCAGCCTGAGCGATTTTTTCATGAAAATCGGTTGGAACATCTTTTAAAGAGTGAACTGCAATATCAATTTCTCCCCGAAGCATCGCATTATCCAGCGTTTTAGTAAACAACCCAAAACCGCCTATTTGGTGTAATGGCTTGTCCAAAACCTCATCGCCGGTTGACGTAATTTCAATAATTTGAGCTTGGTATCCTAAATTTTCAAGTTGTGATTTAACTAAATTTGCTTGCCATAATGCGAGTTGACTTGCTCTTGTCCCTATTTTAATCATTCTCATTTAAAATCAACTCTTTAATATTAAACATTTTACTGATAACGCTTATGCTTAAATCAACCGAAGTTTCTTCGTCTTTTAAATGTTTAACAAATTGTGTGGTAATTTTTTGAATCATGCGGTTTGTCAAAAACTCGGCGTGTTCAATATTAAAATCTTTTAACCTTCTTGATTGAAAATCAATTTCATCGTGTTGAATTGCCTGAAGTGATTCTTTTAAAGCATTAACGGCAGGCACATATTTACGTTGTTCAATCCAATCGTTAAATTCACCCTTATATTTTTGAATAATGGCTTCAGCGGCAGGAATTTCATTTTTACGGGTTTCTATGGCTAGATCCGTAATTTTTGAAAGCTCATCAACATTTACCAAAGTCACGCCTTCAATATTTTTTACAGAAATATCAACATTTTCTGGCATTGACAAATCTAAAATCAATATTTGTTTGCCGTTTTTTAAATGGGCTTGGCTTATGGTATGAGTATCCGCTCCTGTTGAAACAATTAAAATATTGGTATCTTCAATTTCTTTTGTTAAGTCGGCATAATTTTTTACGGTTATTTCAGGGTGTTCCGCTTTAAATTCCAAAGCTCTTTCGTGAGTTCTGTTAATGAGCGTCACATTTTTGTTTGAAGTATATCCCAATACATTTTTACAGGTATTTTTTCCTATATCACCCAAACCGAAAATAAGAATTTTTTGCTCATTATAATTGCGAATATTTTCCATAATATAATGAATGGCAGCGTAAGCTACAGAAGTTGTGCCCGAACTTAATTGCGTATTGTTCTTAACATCTTTGCTGGCCTGTAAAACCAAATTCATCAATCTTTCTAAATAAGCATTGGTGGTTCCTGCAATTTTAGCTTGCTTAAACGACTCTTTTAACTGGCTTACAATTTCGTAATCGCCTAAAATTTGGCTGTCTAAACCAGTACCTGTTTTAAACAAATGACGAACGGCATCTTTATTTTTATAAACATAAGAAACTTTGATAAAATCTTCAACAGTTCCATTTGAATATTTGATGATTAAACTAATCAATTCAAAAGGATGTTTGGCAAAACCGGTTATTTCAGTTCTATTGCAAGTCGATAAAATAAAAATCCCGTCGATTCCTGATTCTTTCGCCTCCTTCAACAATAGTTTTTGATTTTCTTTTGTGATACTGAAAGCGCCTCGCACTTTTACATCAGCTTTTTTATAACTTAACCCTACACAGTATAATTTTGTAGGCATGTTTTCTAAACTCATAAAAATAGTGTTATCAATAAGTATCGTCAAAAGTACGAAGTTATAGTTGTACAAAACATCGATAAAAGTACTATTATTATCGACATAAGTTACCGTACCTAATTTATAATGTTTCTAAATAAGGTAATTTTGAATAAAAGTATGATAATTGTCAGCAAAATATGGCGTCAAAAACTATGACTTTTATCATCTTTTAATTACTAAGATGTTTTTTTGAATGAATTTTTATTCCTATTTTTGCCTTAATTTTGAAATTAATTCGTAAAAATATCTTATGAAATCCAATTTAGAGAATTATAAAAATATCGACAAAAGTACTCAGTTTATTTTTAGTGAAACGGATACATTTAAAGTTTTTAATTTAAATAACCTGTCAGACAACGATGAGTTTTTTAAACTTTCCTTAACTAAAAACTACATTCAAATTTATTTTTGCTGCAACAACGAGTGTAAAGTTGCCTTTAAATTTGAACATTGCGTCATGCCTTTAACTGAAGGAAATTCAAGTATGGTTTATTTCAAGGATGAGAAAATGGATTTGCTTTTTAAGTTGCCGCCAAATTCTGAGATGCTTGCAATTTTAATTTCTATTGAACATTTTCATTCCTTATTTTCCATTAACGGAACTGTTTTATTTAACTACAGCAGCTTAAAGGGAGAAAACCCAATTATTGAACCCAAAGAAACGAATTCTTCTATAAAATTAATTTTAAACCAATTAAAGACCAAACAAACAAACGATTTGCTCAGGCCAATTTATATCAAAGGAAAAGTATACGAATTATTGAGCTATTATTTCAGTCAGTCCTCAGAAAATGAAACGGAAAATTGTCCTTACATTTCTAATGAAGAGACTGCCAGCAAAATAAAACAGGCAAAACAGCTGATTATCACAAACATGAACAATCCGCCTTCACTTGCCGATTTGGCAAAAGAAGTTGGACTTAACATCAAAAAATTAAAAACTGCCTTTAAAGAAATTTATGGCGTTCCGGTTTTTACTTTTTTGCTGAACCATAAAATGGAATTGGCAAAAACATTGCTGCAGGAACAACAAATGAATGTGAACGAAATAGCCTCTCATCTGGGATATAGCGCTTCCAGCCATTTTATTGCCGCGTTTAAAAGAAAATTCGGCATTACACCAAAACAATTTTCAAAATCATAATGATACCACAACAATGAAAGGAGCTTTATTAGTAAATTTAGGATCGCCAAACAGCACTTCAACAAAAGATGTCAGAAATTATTTAGATGAATTTTTAATGGATGAACGGGTCATTGACGTGCCTTATTTACTCCGTGCATTTTTAGTGAAAGGCATTATTTTAAATACCCGTCCAAAAAAATCGGCGGCGGCCTATAAAAAAATATGGTGGGATGAAGGCTCTCCTTTAATTGTGCTTTCGAAAAGATTGCACAAAAAAGTACAGGAAAACACCAATATTCCTGTTGAATTGGCCATGCGATACGGAAATCCGTCCATGAAAAGCGGCATTCAAAAATTGGCCGAGCAAGGCGTTGATGAAATTTTACTTATTCCGCTTTATCCGCAATTCGCCATGGCAACCACAGAAACCATTGAAGTTTTGGCAAAAGAAATTATAAAAAAACACTTTCCAAATATAAAACTGAACATGGTTCCCGCGTTTTACAACCAACCCGATTATGTTGAAGCCTTAAGCGACAGCATTCAAACTTCTCTTGAAGAATTAAAACCTGAACACCTACTTTTTTCTTATCACGGCGTTCCGGAAAGGCACATTAAAAAATCGGATGTCACAAAATCGCATTGCACAATCGACGGCAGTTGCTGCAATACGCCATCAGCAGCCCACGAATTTTGCTACCGACACCAGTGCTATGAAACCACCAAAAATGTTGCCGCAAAATTAAATTTAGAAGAAGGAAGTTACAGCACTTCCTTTCAATCTCGTTTGGGACGTGACCCTTGGCTGCAGCCTTATACCGATAAAACCATAGACAACTTTGCCACAAATGGCTTAAAAAAATTGGCGGTGGTTACGCCTGCATTTGTTTCTGATTGCTTAGAAACATTGGAAGAAATTGGCATGGAAGCAAAACATTCATTTAAAGAAAATGGAGGTGAGGATTTTAATATGATTCCTTGCTTAAATGATGATGACAAATGGGTAAAAACATTGTCTGATTGGATTAAAGATTGGGCGGAAACAAAATAATCAACCTAAATTCATTTAAATTTAGTAACTTTAAAATTATTTTTTATCAAAAACGATATGAATACACTTGATTTAAAACAAGAACTCATCGACAGAATCTCAAGAATTGATGATGTTGATTTTCTCAATGCAATTAAAACCATTTTAGATGGTAAGAAAAAGGAGTCTTTTATTAAACTAACGAATGATCAAGAAAAAGAACTGTTAAAAGCAAGTGAAGAAGGCAAAAAAGGCATCTTTATTCCCCAAACTGAAATGGATAAAAAGGTTGAAGTTTGGCTAACAAGGAAGTAGTGTGGACAAGAAATTCGGAAATTCAATTACAAGAAATTTTGGAATTCTTTGCAGCGAGAAACAAAAGCAGCCGGTATTCCCTGAAGCTTTATAAGAAATTTAAATCTGAACTCAATCGCGTGGCTCAAAATCCAGAAATTGGAATTAAAACGAAGCTTGCTTTGATAAAAGGTTTAATTGTAGGTGATTATATTTTATTCTATGAAATATTTGAAGATAAAATTATGGTTTTAAAAGTATGGGACTGCAGACAAAATCCCGAAAAACTGGATATTGCCAGATAAAAATCATTAATGCCTCAATTTGTGAATCTTCAAATCTGTGACTTCTATTAAAAATTAGGCAAAAAATTAATAAGTGCTGATAATTAAGTAATTGATATTGAAAAACCTGATAGTGCGGAATTTATATTCGCGTTATCAGGTTTTTCTTTTTATTTCAACAATAACACAGACGCCAAAACCAATCAAAATATTAAAAGTCCTTTTGATGATTTGTGTTAAAAAAAAGCTATTTTTGATATGCCCTAAAGCGAAACAAACCTTCACAAAGCTACCCAAATTTGGGTGTAAAAACGAAGGTTTGTTTCGCATATAAACAAGTATCAGCAAGCGTAAAAGACGACACGACAACAAGAAAACGAACAACAGAAACAAGAAAAGGTAAATTTTGTCAAGTTAAATCAGAAATAGAAACAATATAACAAACGGACAATGATAAAAAATTGATTAAGTAAAATAACACAATGGCTAAACGATTAAAAGCAGAGTCTGAGAAAAAGGTAAAAATTATGGTAGGTTCAACCGTTTACGGATTTGAAGATCAGCTATCACAAATTGTAGCCCAGTTAAATACATTGGGTTATGATGTGCTGAATTCTCATTACGGTAGTATTAAGGCAAACCCAAACTTGTCTAATCTGGATAATTGCTTAAAGGCAGTAGCTGAATGTGATTTATTTTTGGGCATTATTCGCCCTTATTGTGGCACAGGCAACATTGGAGAAAAGAACATCACATTTGAAGAAATAAAAGAAGCCATCCGATTAAAAAAACCTTATTGGTTTTTGGTGCATCGGGATGTTGTTTACACTCGTCTACTTTTAAAGAAAATGAAACTCAAAAGCGGTGATGAAGTGATATTTACTGATAATCGACTTTTTGCCAAACTTTCTATTGAAATGTATGAGTATGTTATTAAGAACCATATACCGGTTACACTGCGCAATGGCAACTGGGCACAGGAATTTTATCGCTTAGATGAAATGATGGTGTATATCAACGCTCAGTTTACCGACAAAGATTTTATCAATGAAGTAATGAACCCTAAAAATAGCAACGATGGAAAATAGTTTTATCATAGAAAATCTGTTGCAACAGAAAGAAGGCGTTCGTTTAGAGTTTAAAGCAAAGCCCAATATTGATGCCATTGCAAAATCCATTACGTCATTCATCAACACGCAAGGCGGTGATTTAGTCGTAGGAATTGACGATAATAAAAACGTTCTGGGGATTGAAAACGCACAACAGCAATCGGTTACAATACAAAATGCTTTGGTAGAATTGATTAAACCTACTGCACCCATTTCGGTTCAGGTAATCAACTACAAGAAAAAAGAAGTTATTTTAATTAGCGTTTGGGAAGGGGCTAAAAAGCCTTATCAATATAAAGGTGCTATTTATAATAGAATTGGTCAGATAACAAAAACGACCAATCCTGAGAAACTAACCAATCTAATTTCGCAACGCAAACAAGCCGATTTTCACTGGGAGCGGATGCCAGTGCTGGGGGCTGAGTTAATAGATTTAGATACAGTAGAAATTAAACAAACGATTAAGCTTTATCAGGAATACAAGAAAGACGCTAAAATAGAAGATGTAGAAGATTTTTTAATTCAGGTAGGACTGCTGCAAAATGGCAATATTACCAATGCTTGTATGGTATTGTTTGGTAAAAATCCAATACGCTTTATTCCACAATCAAGAATCAGGCTTACACTATATCCTACCAAAACATCAGGAAACCAGTTTATTGATGATAAAATGTTTGAAGGAAACATTTTTAAAAACGTCAGGGCAATATTTGAATATTTGGATATTGTTTACGGTAAGAATCTAACAGTCAAAGGACTTCTAAGAACAGACAAACCCAATTATCCTGTATTGGCTTTGCGTGAAGGCATCTTAAATGCTATTGTACACCGTGATTATAATTCTGTAAAGGGATTTCTTCAAATATCAATCTATTCAGATAGGACAGAAATTAGCAATTATGGAGCATTGCCTGATGGTATTACAGTCGCTGATTTAAAAGTGGAACATAATTCTATTCTTCGTAATCCTGATATTGCTCAAATGTGTTTTTATAGAAAGCACATAGAAATGCTTGGAACAGGAACACAAAGAATGATTAGGGATTGTAAGGAGAATAAGTTTAAGGTTCCTGTATGGAAGCAAAACAATAATATTACTACTGTTACTTTTCCTGATGTAACACACAATAGAAAAGATAAATCATCTAGTGATGCTGTAAATGATGCTGTAAATGATGCTGTAAAAAAAGGAATTATTGATGCTATAAGTGATGCTGTAAATGATGCTTTAATTGATGCTGTAAAAGTTATTAAAACCAATAAAAGTGCTTCAATACTTGAAATTATGGAAAGTACAGGCAAATCAAATGCTACAGCTAAGCGTTACTTGCAAATATTAAGAGAGATAGGGTTAGTAGAATTTAAAGGTGCTGCAAAAACGGGCAAGTATCATTTAACATTTAAAGCAGAACGCAAATTGAAACAATAATTACCGGACTTAGAGAAAAAACCCGATAGCGCGAATTCGTAATAGTGCTTTCTTTAAAAGTGAAGGTTAAAAGTTCAAACTAAAAAAGTTCAAGCATACATTTGAGATGCCCAATATTTAATGTTTACTTCATGTACGGAATACAAATCCGCGCCATTAAGTGCCTAAAAATAAATACTTCAAAAAACAGATAATATTTCATATAAAAATTACGAAATGTTTAGCCATAAGTTGATTTTTTATAAATAACTATAAATAAAATATCGATTAAGTTAATATTATTTAAATATTCAACACTTTTATTGAATATATAATAGTTTGTTTATCAATAAGTTATAAACTTTCGGTTGATTTTTATCATACAAAATACGAAATCGTTTTCATAAATTTGTGCCATTATAATTACAATTTTAACAACTGAAATTTATGAAAAAACTTCTATTGGGTAATGAAGCATTGGCACAAGGCGCCATTGATGCCGGATTGTCAGGTGTTTACGCCTATCCAGGAACACCTTCTACCGAAATAACCGAATATATCCAAAAGTCAAAAATAGCACAAGAATTAAAGATCCATTCCTCTTGGTCGGTCAACGAAAAAACCGCGATGGAAGCCGCACTTGGAATGTCTTATGCCGGAAAAAAATCGATGGTGGTGATGAAACACGTTGGTTTAAACGTAGCGGCGGATGTTTTTATGAATATGTCAGTTTCCGGAATTAATGGCGGATTGGTGGTTGTTGTGGCCGATGATCCTTCGATGCATTCCTCACAAAACGAACAAGATTCAAGGTATTATGGCAAATTTGCCATGATTCCTATTTTAGAGCCTTCCAACCAACAAGAATGCTATGATATCACCAAATATGCTTTTGAACTTTCCGAAAAATTAGGATTGCCTGTTCTCATTCGATTGGTTACACGATTGTCGCACTCAAGAGCCGGGGTTGTTACAGGTGAAAGGATTGCACAAAATGAAATTCATTTACCAAAAATTTCTACACAATTTCAGTTAATTCCAATGCACGCTCGTGGCCGATACAAACATTTGGTTGATATTCAGCCAGATATGCTAGAAATATCAGAAAATAGCACGTTTAATACATTCCATGAAGGCACCAATAAAACCATCGGAATTATTGCATCAGGAATTGCCTATAATTATTTGATGGAAAATTTTGAGGAAGGCAATTGCCCTTATCCGGTTTTAAAAATTTCGCAATATCCGTTGCCAAAAGAACCCATAAAACATTTGTTTGACACTTGCAAAAAAATATTGGTATTGGAAGACGGCTATCCTTTTATTGAAGAAGCCATTTCCGACTTCTTAGGCGAAAACAGAAAAGTGATCGGACGATTAAGTGGCGATATTCCACGAGTTGGTGAACTAAATCCTGACAATATTGCGAACGCTTTGGGTTTTGATATCGTGATTAACGAAAATCTGCCAAAAGTGGTTTTGGGAAGACCACCACAATTGTGCATTGGTTGCGGTCACAACGATTTGTTTAATGCCATCAATGTCTTAAAAAACGAATCGGCAACGCAGCAGGTTTTCGGCGATATCGGCTGTTCTGCCTTAGGCGTTTTGTCACCTTATGAAAGTATCAATACCCTGATTGAAATGGGTTCTTCCATTACGATGGCAATAGGCGCTTCCAATGCGGGAATTCATCCGGCAATTGCAGTTATTGGCGATTCCACTTTTACCCATTCGGGTATGACCGGTTTATTGGATGCCATTATTGAAAAAACACCAATCACCGTTATAATTTCCGACAATTCGGCCATTGCAATGACCGGCGCGCAGGATTCAGCGGCTTCGGGCAGGTTAATTTCAATTTGCAAAGGTTTGGGCATTGAAGAAGACCATTTAAAAGTGATTACGCCGCTGCATAAAAATTTACATGAAAATATCGATATCATTCGTGAAGAAATAAATTATAAAGGCGTTTCTGTTGTTATTGCCCAGCGTCCTTGCGTTCAACTTCCGAAGGAGAAAAAAGATAAATTAAAAGAATATACAAACGTGTCAATAAATTAAACCTATGCACACAAAAATAAATATCATTTTAGCCGGCGTTGGCGGACAAGGAATTTTAACCATTGCGGCCATTTTGGACACTGCCGCTTTGGATAACAATTTAAACATCAAACAATCGGAAGTGCATGGAATGAGCCAACGTGGCGGCGCCGTGCAATCTCACGTGCGAATTTCGGACCAACCTATTTTTTCAGATTTAATTCCGCAGGGAAAAGCAGATATCATTATTTCTGTGGAACCTATGGAATTGTTGCGATATTTGCCATTTTTGAAAAAAGACGGCTATTTAATCACCGATTCCAATCCGTTTGAAAATATTAAAAATTATCCTGAGTTAGAAACACTTTACAACGAAATAAAATCGCACAAAAACCATATTTTAATCGATGCGATGAAAATAGCAAAAGATTTGGGAAATTCAAAAGCCACCAATATTGTTTTATTGGGTGCAGCTTCATCTTTAATTCCTTTAAGCGATGAAAGTTTTCAAAAAGCAATAGCCACGCTGTTTGAAAGAAAGGGCGAACGCATTGTTGCAAAAAACCTGGAAGCTTTCTTAAAAGGTAAAGAAATTGCCGCTGAATTAGTTTCCTAAACACCAATTTATTTATGCTGAACAAAGAATTACTAAATCCCAAAAGCATTGTTGTTATTGGTGCTTCAAACAATATTCACACGCCTGGCGGAAGCGTTTTAAAAAATTTAATCGCACATCATTTTAAAGGCGAATTGTTTGCCGTGAATCCGAAAGAAACGGAAGTTCAAGGATTAAAATGCTATCAAAATGTTGTTGAAATTCCGCAAGTGGATTTGGCAATTATCGCCATTGCAGCAAAATTTACGTTGGAAACCGTCCAAATTTTAACACAACAAAAAAATACCAAAGGATTTATCATTTTTTCAGCAGGATTTGGTGAAAAAGATGCAGAAGGCAAACAGTTAGAAGAACAAATAGTTAAAGAAATAAACGCTGTTGGCGGCACACTTTTGGGTCCGAACAATATTGGGTTGATCAACCAACATTTTGCCGGTGTTTTTACCGTGCCAATTCCAAAATTAAATCCGAAAGGCGTCGATTTTATTTCAGGTTCGGGTGCTACCGCCGTGTTTATTATGGAAGCTGCCATGGCAACCGGGTTGACGTTTTCGAGCGTTTATTCCGTTGGAAATTCCGCGCAAATTGGCGTGGAGGAAGTATTGGAACATTTAGACGAAACTTTTGAAAAAGGAAAAAGTTCAGAAGTGAAATTACTCTATATCGAAAGCATTGAAAATCCGCAAAAACTCTTAAAACACGCAGCTTCCTTAATTGCGAAAGGCTGTAAAATTGCTGCCATAAAAGCAGGAAGTTCCTCAGCAGGAAGCAGGGCCGCGAGTTCTCATACCGGCGCACTTGCAAATTCTGATGTTGCGGTGGATGCCTTGTTCAAAAAAGCAGGAATTGTGCGTTGCTTCGGAAGAAATGAATTGATTACCGTGGCCGGAATTTTTATGCACCAAGAATTAAAAGGCAAAAATATTGCGGTAATTACGCACGCTGGCGGACCTGCAGTGATGCTGACGGATGCCTTATCCAAAAACGGATTGAATGTTCCTGAAATCAGCGGAAAAAAATCTGAAGAATTACTAAATAAATTATTTTTAGGTTCTTCCGTTTCAAATCCGATCGATTTTTTAGCGACTGGAAATGCGGAACAATTGGAAACCATTATTGATTACTGCGAAAATCAGTTTTCGGATATTGATGCGATGGTGATTATATTCGGAAGTCCGGGATTGTTTGAAGTGTACGATGTTTACGACGTTCTGGACAAAAAAATGAGAGAATGCAAAAAGCCAATTTTTCCGGTATTGCCTTCGGTGGTAAACGTAAAAAAGGAAATCGATTATTTTATTGCAAAAGGAAACATCAATTTTCCCGATGAAGTATTGTTTGGAAATGCTTTGGCCAAAATATTTAATACGGAAATTCCAGTTTCTGCAAAAACTGCAACAACAAGTTTAGATTTTGATGCAATCAGAAGCATTATCAATACTGCTGAAAACGGCTATTTAGAACCTCAGCAGGTAAAAGAATTGTTATTGGCGGCAAAAATTCCATTGGTGAACGAAGCTGTTTGCACCACAAAAAGCGGCTGTTTGAGTGAGGCGCTAAAACTTGGATTTCCGGTGGTGATGAAAGTGGTTGGTCCCATTCACAAATCGGATGTGGGCGGTATTTTTCTAAATATCAATTCGGTAAAAAAATTAACAGAATCTTTCAATAAAATCATGAAAATTGAAGGCGCAAAAGCGGTGTTGATCCAGCCCATGAAAAAAGGCATGGAGCTATTTATCGGCGCTAAAAAAGAAGGAAATTTTGGACATCTAGTCTTGTGCGGTTTGGGCGGCATTTACATTGAAGTTTTAAAAGATATCAATGTGGCATTGGCACCAGTTTCAAAAATGGAAGCATCAGCAATGATTCAAAATTTAAAATCGTATAAAATAATACAAGGAATCAGAAACCAGGAAGGCGTGAATGAAAATTTGTTCGCGGAAATTGTGGTGAAAGTTTCTGATTTATTAATGGCTGCACCGGAAATTGTGGAGCTCGATTTAAATCCGCTTTTAGGAAATTCAAAAGAAATTTTTGCGGTTGATGCCAGAATTTGTATTGAGAAAAACCACTAAATTCTTAGTAATACCGCTTTTTGCGTATTCAAAGATAAAAACCAAATAAAATGATAAAAATGCAAATCAAACGAAATTTGCATTTAGCCGCCAAGAGCGCAAGAAAAATTTAATTATTAACGCGATTTGGGGTTATATTTTGTCAATAGCCGCCTGCTTTAGCTGGCGGGCAAATGTTCAATTTCAAATTGGCTTTAGCCAAAATAATAAGAATGTTTTGGCTAAAGCCTTCAATACGAACATATTTTAATCCGTAGGCTAAAGCCAACGGCTATTCAACCCTTAATTGTCATTATTAATTTGATTTGGTTAGGGATTACTTCACTTATTTTTTATTTTTTTAAAGGAGTTCAGTGAAACTTGTTTGAAGTAACGCGCAAATTCTGATTTTTTTTTGATTCATTAAAATTCAACCGAATTTTCCAAATGCAATCACAGCCATAATTTTTTTAAATCTTTGCCCAATATTCTGTACGGATTTATGTACATTTGTAAAAAATAAGTGAATATGCAAACCGTTAGTGTAACAGAGTTTCGAGGCAATATAAAAAAATATCTAGAACTTGCCGAAAAAGAAAAATTAGTAATCCATAGAAACAAGGGCGTTTCTTTTGTGCTTACACCTTTGAATGATAATGATGAAGATACGCTGTTAAGTGATGCCCAAAAAAAAGCAATCGACAAAGGCTTAGAGGCTATATCGAAAGGGAAAGTTATGGCTGATGCAGAAGCAAGGAAAAAAATAAAAGAAAAATATCCTAATTTTTTTAAATAAATGCTAAACATAATCTGGTCTGACGAGGCAGTAGAGGATGTAATAGAAAATATTGGCTATTTAGAAAAACACTGGACAAAAAAAGAAGTCGACTCATTCTCTGATAAAATTGATGCGGTTTTAGAGAAATTATCAAAAGGCAATTTAACCTTTAAACCCGCTGGCTACAAAAATATTTACGAAGTCCCAATCCTAAAACAAATTACACTTTATTATCAAATTCATGATAACGATATTATCTTAGTGCGCTTTTGGAACAATTATAGAGACCCTAATAATCTTGGAATTGAATAAAAAAGATTCCCAAAATTAACCTTTTTTCAAACTGAAACTTCAGCTTAATAACCTCAACTTTATAAATACCCAAAACGTAATTTGAAAAAACCATATCCGTTTAAAATTTTCTGAATCGGTAGTAAAATGCTAATTTAAAAAGATTTTTCAAACGGAATTCGGTTCACGATACTTCGGCCCAACGTAACCTCATCGGCATATTGAAGCTCATCGCCTACCGCAATTCCGCGAGCTATGGTTGAAGTTTTGATAGGCAAATTTTCCAATTGCCTGTAAATATAAAAGTTTGTGGTATCGCCTTCGATGGTGGAACTTAACGCAAAAATAACCTCTTTTATGGTTCCCGATTTTACTTTTTCAATCAAGCTGTCAATGGTTAAATTATGCGGACCAATGCCTTCGATAGGAGAAATTTTTCCGCCTAAAACGTGGTACAACCCCCTAAATTGCGAAGTGTTTTCAATGGCCATTACATCGCGCACATCTTCAACCACGCAAATAATTTCAGAATTTCGTGAAAGATTTGAACAAATTTCACAAACATCCTTGTCGGAAATATTGTGGCATTTTTCACAAAATTTAATCTCGTCTACCAATTTATTAAGTGCAGTCGCCAATTGGTGCGTTTGCGACGCCGGTTGTTTTAACAAATGCAAAACCAATCGCAATGCAGTTCTTTTGCCAATTCCTGGCAATTGAGAAACTTCATTCACGGCATTTTCCAAAATTTTTGACGAAAAATTCATGTTGCAAATATACAATTAGGAAAGATATTCCCAATAATTTTACTTTCTTTGTTCATCCAAACACTAAAATTTGTAAATGAAACCAATTTATATACTTGCTTTAATTGCATCCTATTTCTTTTTACTTCTTTTAGTGGCCTACTTCACGGGAAAAAACAGCAGCAACGAAACTTTTTTCAGAGCCAATAAAAAATCTTCCTGGTACGTTGTCGCTTTTAGCATGATTGGCGCTTCATTATCTGGAGTTACTTTTATTTCTGTTCCGGGTTGGGTTCAAAGCTCACAGTTTAGCTATATGCAAATTGTGATTGGCTATTTATTTGGTTATTTCGTGATTGCCTATGTATTGATCCCAATTTATTATAATTTAAAAGTTACTTCAATTTATGAATTTTTAAAGCACCGTTTTGGAAATTCCGCACATAAAACAGGTGCTGTTATTTTCTTCATATCCAGGGTTTTGGGCTCTGCGTTC
Source organism: Lutibacter sp. (assembly GCA_030694935.1). Lineage (GTDB taxonomy): Bacteria > Bacteroidota > Bacteroidia > Flavobacteriales > Flavobacteriaceae > Lutibacter. Next base: position 23,669 of record JAUYUA010000013.1, read on the forward strand.
AGATTATTTTTAGTGGCAAGCGTATTGCAATATTTTATTTTTGACGCTTGGGATGTCCCTTTTGAATTTACTGTGGTGCTCTCTATTTTATTAATTTGGGTTTACACTTTTAGAGGTGGCATTAAAACCGTTATTTGGACGGATGCTTTACAAACAATTTTTATGCTCTTCGCCTTATTTGCAACAATTTATATAATTTTAAACAAATTAAACTGGTCGCTTTCTGAACTTTTTACTTCCTCTGAATTTAAAAACTACGGCAAAATATTCTTTTTTGATGATTTTAACAACAGTAAACACTTTATCAAATCATTTTTAGGCGGCATGTTTATTGCCATTGCAATGACTGGTTTGGACCAAGATATGATGCAAAGAAACCTGACGTGCAAAAACACCAAGGAATCACAATGGAATGTGATTTCACTAGGTTTTGTGCTTATCATTGTCAATTTTGTGTTTTTAACTTTAGGGGCTTTATTGTTTATTTATTCCGAAAAATTCGGGATTGCAATTCCCGTTGTTGATGGTGTCCTAAAAACCGATTTGTTGTTTCCCGAACTTGCCATTAACGGCGGTTTAGGAATTAGTATCGGCATATTTTTTGTTCTAGGATTAGTTGCTGCCGCCTATTCAAGTGCCGATGGTGCTTTAACTGCCTTAACAACCTCCTACTGCATTGATTTTTTAGATATTGAAAATAGGGAAAAATCAACCCAAGAATCGCTTCGCAAAAAAGTGCATGTCGGAATTTCGGTTTTAATGATGCTGGTCATTATAATTTTTAGGTATGTGTTGGAAGAAAATGTTATTAGCAGTTTATTGCTGGTGGCGTCTTACACTTATGGCCCTTTATTGGGATTATTTGCCTTTGGGATTTTTACAAAACATAGGATAAAAGATAAGTACGTGTGGATTATAGCAATTGCTTCTGTAATTTTAAGTTATTTATTAAATGCATATTCCGTAAAACTTTTTAACGGCTATTCATTTGGCTATGAATTGTTAATCGTAAATGGGTTACTGACTTATTTCGGGTTGTATTTAATAAAAAAGCCAACAGTAATAATTACTTAAAAAAAAAAAGAATAAACCAATAAAAGATTTTTAATTTTGTGGCATGGAGAATGATTTAAGCAATTATAGAAAAAATTACCAAAAAAGTGAACTTTCTGAAGAAGGAATTTCGGAAAATCCGATGGAGTTATTTCAAAAATGGTTTTTTGAAGTAGAAGAATTTGGAGGAGATTCTGAAGTGAACGCGGTAACAGTTTCTACCATTGGCTCAGATGGATTTCCAAAAGCGCGGGTTGTTTTATTAAAAAAATTCACTTGGGAAGGATTTGTTTTTTTTACCAATTACAACAGCGAAAAAGGAAAAGCAATTGCCCTAAACCCAAATGTTTGTTTGTCTTTTTTCTGGGCAGGCATTGAACGCCAGATTATTATTAAAGGTGTTGCAGAAAAACTTTCAGAAAATTTATCGGATGGTTATTTTGAATCAAGGCCCGACGGAAGTAAATTGGGCGCTTGGGCTTCTGATCAAAGTGAAGCGGTTCCTTCTCGCCGTTATTTAGATGAACGGTTGGCAACCTTTGAAAAACAATTCGAAAATAAAGAAATCATTCGGCCAAAACATTGGGGCGGAATCCTAGTAAAACCAATAAGCATGGAATTTTGGCAAGGACGCCCAAATCGCATGCACGACAGAATAAGATATACCTTACAGGAAGATTATAATTGGAAAATTGAGCGATTGGCTCCTTAAACAGTAACGTTGAAACTCAATAAAAAAAATGAAAACACTCTATATTGTTAGGCACGCAAAATCTTCTTGGGAATATGAAGGCATAAAAGACATTGACCGACCTTTGAAAGAACGCGGAATTAACGATGCTTATTTGATTTCGAACGTGCTGCAAAAAAAAATTGCGACGCCAGATGTGTTTATCGCAAGTTGCGCAAACAGGGCTTTGCATACCGCAATGATTTTTACCTATACTTTTAATTTTCCCTTGGCAAATTTGAGGATCAGCAAATCGCTTTTCAATTTTAGCGACGGGTATTTGATAAAAACCGTAAAAGCTTTGGATGACGGATTTGATTCGGCGATTATTTTTAGCCACGACCACGGAATCAGCGATTTTGTGAATAAATTTGGAAGTATTCACGTAGATAAAGTACCAACTTGCGGCGTTGTTGGCATCAAATTCGACACCAATCATTGGAAAGACATTAAGTCGGGAAAAACTTTTTTAACAGAATTTCCTAAAAATTATAAATAGCACTAATTTGAAAATTGAAAAACTTGCCGGAATTGACATTGGATCTAACGCCATAAGATTGTTGTTGGTGAATGTAATTACGGAACAAAATAATAACCAAAAGCCAAGTTTTAAAAAATCGGCATTGGTTCGGGTTCCCATTCGTTTGGGCGCTGATACTTTTTTAAACGGAAAAATTTCAGAAGAAAATAAAATCAGGATGATTAAGGCCATGGAAGCTTTCAAATTATTGATGGAAGTCCACGGCGTTCAAAAATATAAAGCCTGCGCCACATCTGCAATGCGCGAAGCCAGTAACGGAAATGAAGTTGCCAAAGAGATTTTTGAAAAAACATCGGTCAAAATTGATATTATCGATGGCACACAAGAAGCCAAGATTATTTTTGGAACAGATTTAAGCACGGTCATTACCGCTAAAAATTCCTATTTATATGTTGATGTTGGCGGTGGAAGCACAGAAATAACGCTTTTTTCAAAAGGAAAAATTATCAACTCAAAATCCTTTAAAATAGGAACCGTGCGTTTGTTGGATGACAATAAAGAATTTAAAAATATTTGGAAAAGCATTGAGCTTTGGGTCAAAGAGAATACAAAAAACTTAAATAGGATTTCTGTCATTGGTTCTGGAGGAAACATCAATAAAATTTTTAAAATTTCAGGAAGAGCAATTGGAAAGCCATTGTATTTAAGTTACATAAAAAACCAATTAGATTTATTAAGCAATTTAACGTACGAAGAACGTATTATGCAACTGGATTTAAATCCGGACAGGGCCGACGTAATTATACCCGCAACCAAAATTTATTTATCCATTATGGAATGGAGCGGCGCAAATAAAATATTTGTCCCAAAAATTGGACTTGCGGATGGTATTGTGAAAAATTTGTATTTTGAAAAGGATGTCCTATCCCCAGCCCCTACCGCGGCAGGTAAACTTTCCTAAGGAAAGGGAGTTTGATTAATTTTAAATTTGAGATTTGGGAACAATGAGAACGGACAGGTCGCGACCTGTCCCTACATTTAATTTTTTATAAACTCTTCAACTAATTTTCCAACAGATTTTTCTGCAATTTTGGCCACTTTTTGCACTTCTTCGTGTGAAACGGCTTCCACAATGCCTTCAACACCCAAATCGGTAATTACGGAGATTCCAAAACATGTCATACCCATATGTTTGGCGACGATTACTTCAGGCACGGTTGACATTCCAACCGTATCAGCACCCAATATTTTTACCATTTTATATTCTGCAGGCGTTTCAAAAGTTGGTCCTTGCAACGCCAAATAAATTCCTTTATGAACCGGAATATTTAACCTTAGTGCCACTTCTTCCATTTTTGCAATCATTTTTTTGCTGTAAGCCTCGTGCATATCAACAAATCGTGGCCCAAAACGTTCATCATTTTTGCCGTGTAAAGGATGAACCGGCATAAAATTAATATGATCGGTTATTATCATAATGTCGCCCACTTTAAAAGCCGGATTTACGCCTCCTGATGCATTTGAAACAATTAAATTTTCAACGCCCAAAAATTTCATCACGCGCACCGGAAAAACGGTTTGTTCCATCGTCCAGCCTTCATAATAATGAAATCGGCCTCGCATCGCAATCACTTTTTTAGTGCCGATGGTGCCATAAATCAATTCGCCTGAATGGCCTTCAACCGTTGAAACCGGGAAATTGGGAATTTCATTGTAAGGAATTGAAAATTCAATGTCTATTTTCTCCACCAAATTGCCCAATCCTGTTCCTAAAATAATCCCGTAATCTGCTTTTGAAATTCCTTTATTTTGTAAGAATTTAACTGTTTCCTGAACTTTGTTCCACATAATTTTTTATAAGATTGTTAAACTCATTTTTATGAGTTATAAACGTTGTTTTTATTGAGATGTAATGCAAGTTTTTTAGTTTGCCAAAAATACGGACATAATCCTTCTCTGTTGTTAAAATAATATTATTTTTTGAAGATAATTTTTTGTAAACTGAATCTATTTCGGTGATTTCATTTAAACTGAAATGATGATGATCTGCATATTTTAAATGTTTAAAATTTAGATTGATGCTTTTTAAATATTTGGTCAACGGATTTGGATTCGCGATTCCGGTTACCAATAAAATTTCAGAATCGGACAAATCGCTTAAATCGATTGTTGATTCGCCTTTTAATTGCGTATCATAAGTTATTGCTGTAAAAAACACTTGCTGATGTTCTTTTGGATGTAACATTTTAGTAATTTCTGCTTGTGCTGTTTCTGAAATATCCGCAGGACATTTGGTCACAATAATGGCTTGTGCCCTATTTGCTCCTGAAGCATTTTCCCTTAAATCTCCGGTTGGAAGCATGGTGTCATTCACATATAAATTTTCAAAAGTGGTTAACAGAACATTAAATCCGCCCCGAACTTTTCTGTGTTGAAAAGCATCATCCAACAAAATAATTTCCGGCGGATTTTCCAATTCCTCCAATTTTGTAATTCCATTGGTTCTGTCTGCATCAACACAAACAATCACTTCAGGATATTTTAAATGAATTTGAAAAGGTTCATCACCCAAAATTTCCGCAGAAACAGTTGAATCAGCCATTAAAAATCCTTTGCTTCTTCTTTTATAACCCCTGCTTAAAACCGCAATTTTGTAATCGTTCTTTAACAAATCGATTAAATATTCAATCTGGGGCGTTTTTCCGGTTCCGCCAACGCTTAAATTCCCGACCACAATCGTTGGCGTTTTAAATTCCGTAGATTTCAACAAGGCAACATCGTATAAATAATTACGCAAACTTGTAATTAATCCATACAATATTGAAAACGGAAATGCTATTTTTCTTAAAAACTCCACTGTTGGCGAAAATACAAAACAAATCAGAAAATTTATTCATTATTACTGTAACTTTCTTTGCTAAATTTTATCTTTGTTTCACTAATAATTTTGATACTATGAAACGAGCATTACAAATCTTGACACATAAAGGAATAATTAATGGCAGGCAGCAATCTGTTACCACTAAAAAATAAAATTTAAACAGATGAAAATTAAAGATATTGCTGCTTGCATTGAAGAAATTGCCCCTTTAAATTATGCCGAAGATTTTGACAATGTGGGTTTGTTGGTGGGTGAATTCAACACCGAAGTAACGGGAGTTTTGGTGACATTAGACACCTTAGAATCAGTGGTTGATGAAGCTATCGAAAACAATTGCAACTTAATCGTGAGTTTTCATCCCATTTTATTTTCAGGCTTAAAAAAACTGAACGGCAAAAATTATGTGGAACGTGCTGTGATTAAAGCCATTAAAAACAATATTGCCATTTATGCGATGCATACCGCTTTGGATAATTCATTTTACGGCGTAAATGCAAAAATGTGTGAAGTTTTAGGATTGAAAAACAAAAAAATATTGATTCCTCAAAAAAATACGCTTAAAAAACTCACCACTTATGCGCCAATTGCTGAAGCAGAAAAAGTGAGACAAGCGCTATTTAACGCAGGCGCCGGAACTGTTGGAAATTATGACCATTGCAGTTTTAATGCGGAAGGTTACGGAACTTTTAAGGGAAATGAAAATTCCAATCCTGTTTATGGAGAAAAAGGAAAATTACATCAGGAAAATGAAACTTTAATCAGCGTTATTTTTGAAAAACACAAGGAAAGAAATATCCTTTCTGCGCTTTTTAAATCGCATCCTTACGAAGAAGTTGCCTACGAAATAGTTGTTTTGGAGAACACAAATCAGGAAATTGGCTTGGGAATGATCGGTGAATTGGCGGAAGAAAAGAGTGAAACCGACTTCCTGAATTTCTTAAAAAACACGATGAATTCAAAAGGCATTCGCCATTCGGAATTGTTGGGTAAACCCATTAAAAAAGTCGCAGTTTTAGGCGGCTCCGGAAGCTTTGCCATTGAGAAAGCCATAGAAGCGGGAGCCGACATTTATGTGACGGCCGACATCAAATATCACGAGTTTTACAAAGCTGAAAATAAACTGATTATTGCAGACATTGGGCACTATGAAAGTGAACAATTCACAAAAAATCTTTTAGTTGATATACTTACAAAAAAATTTCCTAATTTTGCAATCATTTTATCACAAAAAAACACAAATCCAATTTATTACTTATAATATGGCTAAAAGCAAAGAAGTTACTGTTGAAGAAAAGTTAAGAGCTCTTTATGATTTGCAATTAATTGATTCAAGAATTGATGAAATTAAAAGCGTAAGAGGCGAATTACCTTTAGAAGTTGAAGATTTAGAAGATGAAGTTATTGGTTTAAACAAAAGACTTGTTAATTTAGACGAAGAAGTAGCTGCCCTAAAAAAAGAAATTACCGACAAAAAGTTGGTGATTGATGAAGCAAATGCTTTAGTAAAAAAATACACAGAACAATCAAAGAAAGTTCGCAACAACAGAGAATTCAATTCAATCAGCAAAGAAACTGAGTTTCAAGAACTTGAAATTGAATTGGCTGAAAAAAGAATCAAAGAACACAGAGCCAAAATTGAGCAAAAAAACGAAGTGATTGAAGGCACAAAAGTAAACCTTGCCAGAAAAGAAGAATTGCTTAAACACAAGGCGGCTGAGTTGAATGATATTATGAGCGATACCGAAAAAGAAGAAAACATTTTACTTGAAAAATCTAAAGAATACGCTGAATTAATTGATGATAATTTATTGTCGGCCTACAACAGAATCAGATCAAACGTAAAAAATGGTTTGGCGGTTGTTTCTATTGAAAGAGGCGCATCAGGCGGATCTTTTTTCACCATTCCACCACAAAGACAAGTTGAAATTTCAAGTCGCAAAAAAATCATTACCGATGAATACAGCGGCAGAATTTTAGTTGATGGCGCTTTGGCTGAAGAAGAAAGAGAAAAAATTGAAAAACTTTTAAAATAAGTTAACCGCAAATTTCGCTAAGTTTTGCGCAAAGAACGCAAGAAATATATCCTATAAAGGCTTCCATATCGGAAGCCTTTTATTTTTTAGTTGCTTTGACGGAATAGATCAAAGGAAATAATTTTTCGCCGCCTTTTTGCACAAACATGCCGTCTTCAGTTTCTTCCATTTCCGGCAACACATTATAAGGCGATTTTTCAAATTCGTGCAAAAATTCAATATGAAGTCCGGCCGCTGTCAACGCCGAAACCACTTCACCCAAACCGTGGTTCCAGCCATATTCTTTACTGATAATATCGGCATCTCTATTGGTGTAAGTTCCTTTGTATTCCTCATAAATCACCTCACTATTTTGGTAAGGATAAATGAGCTTAGGCGGCGTTTGCAAATAATCGAACATCCAAACGATGGGGTGAAATTCAATCAAATAAAATACGCCTCCTTTTTTAAGTTTTTTTGCTATAATTTCTCCCCAGGTTTTTAAATCGGGCAACCAGCCAATAACGCCGTAAGAAGTAAAAACAATGTCAAACTTCCCTTTCACGTTTTTTGGAACATCATACAAATTACTTTCAATAAAAGTGGCATCCAAACCCAATGAATCATTTAAAAGTTTCGCATTTTTTATGCCTTCGTTTGAAATATCGATGCCGGTACATTTGGCTCCAAGCCTGCTCCAGCTCAAAGTATCCTGGCCAAAATGACATTGCAAATGCAACAACGATTTGCCTTTTACTTCGCCCAACTCTTCCAATTCAAAAGGATTTAAAGATGTTTTCCCTTTTTTAAAACCATCAACATCATAAAAATCTGATTTGATATGGATGTTTACTTTTTTGTTCCAAGTATCTTTATTTACTTCAAAATATTCCTGATTTTTATTTTCCATTAACATGCTTTTTAAACTTTTATTATTTGATAAAAATAAGCAATCCCAACCAAATTATGGGAATTGATTCCACCCAAAAACTGGTGTAATATCGAGATTGTTTTGGCGACGAAAACCATAAGAAAAATCCGGAAATAATTGAAACAATCATCATAACCAGAAAACCAAAATACGTAAAATTTTCTTTGACAATTTCCATCAGAAGAAACCCAAACAACAGCAAAGTCCCCAAAACTTTCGCGTTGGTTATTCCCAAAGTTTGTGGCAAGGTTTTTAACGATTTTGAGTCTGCATTTATATCCCGGATATCAAAAGGAATGGTTATCGCCAGCAAAATTAAAATCCGCTGAAAAAATTCCAAATAAACTGCCGAAGTAAAATGGTAATTAGCTTCATATAAAGGAAAAAACACTGAAATTCCCGCCCAGGCTATGCCGATGCTAAAAATTTTTATCATAGGGAAATTCCGGAACGAAACTTCCAGTTTTCCTATTTTAAACAATGGAATTGCATAAAAAAACGTCATAAACGCAAAAGGAAAAAGGATTAAAACCGATTTTAGATTGAATTCGGTAAAAAATAAAATAGTTGCCAAGCCCAAAATCGACAAAATCATTAACGCCAATATTTCTTTTATGTTGATAAAAAACCAATCCTTAAACCAATTCAATCTGTTTTTTTTTATTTCATAAAATCGAATAAAATTATAGGATATCAGTATAGAAAAAGTAACAAAAAACGGCGTTAAATTATCATCAATTCCAAAATTAATCAGCGTGATTTTTGTCAATGAAAATCCGGCCAAAGCAACGTGGATATTGCTGTAAATATAAAAATCAACTATTTTTTTAAACAACCGCATCTTACAAAAGTACCGATTTGCAATCATAATGGATTTCTTGGTTAACAAAATATTATAATTAAGTAATTTGAATGGCAGTGCTTTCTGTAATTTTCATTAAATTTGGAATCATTAAAATAAAAAAATACCAAAACATAAATGAAAACAGATTCCTTTGTTTTAAGACATATTGGGCCTCGAGAAAATGAGGTGAAAGAAATGATTGCCACCATTGGTGTTCAATCGTTAGATGAATTAATCGACAAAACAATACCAACTGATATTCGATTGGCTCATGAGTTGGATTTGCCAAAAGCAATGAGTGAGTTTGAGTATTTAACACACATTCAAAAACTTGCAGGCAAAAACAAATTGTTTAAAAATTATATCGGATTGGGTTATCATCCAACCATTCTTCCGGGGGTTATTCAAAGAAATATTTTAGAAAACCCGGGCTGGTACACTTCTTACACGCCTTATCAGGCTGAAATTTCACAAGGCCGAATGGAAGCTTTGATCACTTATCAAACAATGATCTGCGATTTAACAGGCTTAAAAATAGCGAATGCTTCATTATTGGATGAAGGAACTGCGGCTGCAGAAGCCATGCTCATGCTTTATAGTTCAAGATCTCGCGACAAAATAAAAGCAAATGCCTTAAAATTCTTTGTTTCGAATGAAGTATTGCCGCAAACAATAGATGTTTTAAAAACACGTGCAATTCCATTAGATATTGAACTTATTTTTGGAGATCACGAAAAATTTGAATTTAGCCCTGAATTTTTTGGGGCACTTATTCAATATCCGGGAAAAAGCGGCGAAATTTATGATTATAAAGCGTTTGTTGAAAAAGCGAAAGCTGTTGATGCAAAAATAGCGGTTGCTGCCGATTTATTGAGCTTGTCTTTATTGACGCCTCCAGGTGAATGGGGTGCAGATGTGGTGGTTGGAACTACCCAACGATTTGGAATTCCGATGGGTTATGGCGGTCCGCACGCAGGATATTTTGCCACCAAAGAAGAATATAAACGCAATTTGCCGGGTCGAATTATTGGCATTTCTGTAGACAAAAACGGAAATCGTGCTTTGCGTATGGCTTTACAAACCAGAGAGCAACACATAAAACGTGAGAAAGCAACTTCAAACATTTGCACAGCACAGGTTTTATTGGCCGTAATGGCGGGAATGTATGCCGTTTACCACGGACCAAAAGGCATAAAATACATTGCAACCAACATTCAAAACCTGGCTTCAACCTTACATAAAGGTTTAAAAGATCTTGGTTTAAAACAATTGAACAGCACTTATTTTGACACCTTGCTTATTGAAGTTTCCAATGCTGCGAAGGTGAAAGAAATTTCAGAAAAAAATGAAATAAACTTTTATTATCCTTCAAAAAATTTAGTGGGTATTTCAATTAATGAAACAACCAATTTAGCCGATATCAATGAAATATTAGCCATCTTGGCTGCAGCAGAAGACAAAAAAGCAATCGTTTTAAATGCGATTTCTGAAAATACCATTCCGTCAAAATTTGCCAGAACTTCGCCATTTATGGAAAATGAAGTTTTTGAAAAATACCATTCGGAAACCGAAATGATGCGTTTCATCAAAAGATTGGAAAGAAAAGATATTTCATTGACACATTCTATGATTTCATTGGGCTCTTGCACGATGAAATTGAATGCCGCTTCTGAAATGTTTCCAATAAGTTCTCCAAGTTGGGGAAATATGCATCCATTTGTGCCCATAGAACAAGCACAAGGTTATCAGGAAGTGATTAAAGGTTTGGAAGAAGCGTTGAATGAAATAACAGGTTTTTACGCCACTTCATTGCAGCCAAATTCAGGTGCGCAAGGCGAATATGCCGGATTGATGGTGATTAAAGCTTTCCACGAATCAAATGGCGACGGTCACAGAAATATTTGTTTAATTCCTTCATCGGCACACGGAACCAATCCTGCATCGGCAGTTATGGCTGGCTTTAAAGTGATTGTTACCAAAACAAACGAACAAGGAAATATAGATGTAGACGATATTAGAGAAAAAGCATTGTTGCACAAAGACAATTTGGCTGCTTTGATGGTGACTTATCCTTCAACCCACGGCGTTTTTGAAAGTTCAATCAAAGAAATTACGAAGATTATCCACGAAAATGGCGGGCAAGTTTATATGGATGGTGCCAATATGAACGCACAAGTCGGATTGACAAATCCGGCCACCATTGGCGCAGATGTTTGCCATTTGAATTTGCATAAAACATTCGCAATTCCTCACGGAGGCGGAGGGCCAGGTGTTGGTCCAATTTGTGTTGCAAAACATTTAGCGCCGTTTTTACCTTCAAATCCGGTTATTAAAACTGGCGGAGAACACGGAATTACAGGTGTTTCATCGGCTCCTTGGGGTTCGGCTTTGGTTTTGCTGATATCTTACAGCTACATAAAAATGTTAGGCTCAAACGGATTAAAACAAGCAACAATATATGCGATTTTGAATGCCAACTACATGAAATCAAGGTTAGAGAAACATTTTAAAATTTTATATACAGGAGAAAATGGGTTTTCAGCGCACGAAATGATCGTTGACTTTAGAGAATATAAAAACTTTGGAGCCGATGTTACAGATATTTCAAAACGCTTGATGGATTATGGATTTCACGCGCCAACACTTTCATTTCCGGTTCATGACACTTTAATGATTGAGCCAACGGAAAGTGAAGGAAAACTAGAATTAGATCGTTTTTGCGACACGCTTATCAACATAAAAAGTGAAATTATGGACAATGATGGTGCTTTAATTCCAATGTTAAAAAACGCACCGCATACTGAAAGTGAAATCACCGCAAATGAGTGGAATAATTCTTACACACGCGAACAGGCCGCTTTTCCGCTTCCTTACATCAGAGAAAATAAATTTTGGCCATCTGTGGCCAGGGTTGACAATGCGTTGGGCGACAGGAATTTAATTTGTTCTTGCAATCCTATTGAAGATTATATGGATTCCTAAAACCAAATACCTTTTAAATTAAAGTAGGAGACAAAGTTAAATAAAATATTCATTTAACTTTGTCGTCCTCTCACACCACCGTATGTACTTACGTGTACGGCGGTTTCCTTAAAGTGTACTACGAAATAATTGTTTATAGTTCTCTGTTAGACTATAA
>JAUYUA010000018.1 GCA_030694935.1 Lutibacter sp.
AAAAGTGGTAAAACAACATTGGCCGAAACCATGCTCTTTGAAGCCGGATTAGTCAGCCGCCGTGGTAGTATTGAAAACAAAAACACTATTTCCGACTACCACGCGATAGAACATGAAAGAGAAACTTCCATTTTTGCAACGCCCCTTCATACCGAATGGCGCAACTACAAAATAAACATTATTGACACTCCCGGTCTGGATGATTATATAGGCGAAATTACCTCTACTATGCATGTAACCGACTCTGTTGTAATGGTTATTAATGCGCAATATGGTGTTGAAGTTGGCACAGAAATTATATGGGATTTTATAGACCGATTTTCGCACCCAACTTTATTTGTAATCAATCAAATAGACCATCCTAGCGCCGATTTTGATGAAAGCTATAAAAGCATTGTTGAACTGGCGGGCAAAAATGTGGTTAAAGTTCAATATCCGCTAGTAGTTGATGGTGCACAATGCATTATTGACGTACTTAAAATGAAAATGTACAAATTTGGACCACAAGGAGGAAAACCCGAAAAATTAGAAATTCCAAAAGATCAAATTGAACACGCGACCGAACTTCAAAATGAATTGATTGAAAAAGCTGCTGAAAATGATGAAAATTTGATGGAACTTTATTTTGACAAAGGCACCCTTAATGAAGATGAAATGCGACTAGGAATTAAAAAAGGGATGCTAAATCATGAACTATTCCCGGTATTTTGCATTTCAGCCTTAAATGATATGGGTACCGGACGTTTGATGGGATTTATTGACAATGTTGCGCCATCTGCAGCCGATTTAAAACCTGAACAAAGTGTTGAAGGCACAGCCATTGAATGTAAACCAAACGCGCCAACTGCGTTGTTTATTTTTAAAACAGTTTATGAACCAAACCTAGGACAAATTAGTTTCTTTAAAGTTAAATCGGGAGAAATTAAGCAAAATGATAAATTGGAAAATTCAAGAAATGGTGAAATTGAAATTTTAAACCAGCTTTATATTATGGATGGCAAAAACAGGGAACTGGTTGAAAAATTAAGTGCCGGAGATATTGGAGCCACCTTAAAATTAAAATATACAGAAACAAATGATACTTTAAGAACAAAAGGTTCTAACATTACCATAAAACCAATTATTTATCCTGAAACAAGAATTACAAAAGCAGTAAGGGCATTTGATAAAAATGATGATGAAAAATTAAATGAAGCGCTTAAAAAAATTCATAGCCAGGATCCAACCGTTAGCGTTAAGTATTCATCAGAATTAAAACAGCTCATTTTATCTTGCCAAGGGGAATTGCATTTAGCGACCATTGACTGGATTTTGCAAAATACCTATGGCCTGAAAGCAGTTTTTGAACAACCTAAAATTGCTTACAGAGAAACCATACAGCGATCTGCCACAACAAGTTACAAACACAAAAAACAATCAGGAGGATCAGGACAGTTTGGAGAAGTTCACATTAAAATTGAGCCTTGGTATGAAGGAATACCGGAGCCTGAAGGATTTAACATCAGAGGAAAAGAAGAAGTAAACCTTGATTGGGGCGGAAAATTAATATTCTACAATTGTATTGTTGGAGGTGTCATTGACGCACGATATTTACCGTCCGTTTTAAAAGGGATTTTGGAAGTTATGGAAGAAGGCCCTTTAACCGGATCATACGCTCGAGATGTTCGCGTAATGCTATTTGACGGCAGAATGCACGCCGTAGATTCAAATGATATTTCCTTTAAAATTGCCGGAGCGCATGCTTTTAAAGAAGCCTTCTTAAATGCCAAACCTAAATTATTGGAACCTATTCATGAACTTTCCGTAAAGGTTCCTGAGGAATTAATGGGTAATGTGATGACCGATTTACAATCGCGCAGATCGGTAATTCTTGGAATGGACAGCGAGGGTAAATACCAAACCATTAAAGCCAAAACACCATTGGCCGAAATGTATAAATATTCCACAACATTGCGTTCAATTACCCAAGGAAGAGGAAGTTTTAGCACCAAGTTTTCAAATTTTGAATTGGTGCCAAGCAATGTACAAGATGAATTGGTGAAAAAATAATCTTTCACTCTGCAAAAACAAAGACTCGTCTATTTATTAAAAATGGACGAGTCTTTTAATTTAAACACCAATTAATATTTATCAATTCAAATAATTTTTATAATTCTTAAAGTTTTAGATGGTTATTAAACAATAAATTTTTAAAAATATTAAATATTAATTGATTCACAATGTAATAATATTTTTTGATAAAAAAAATTATTATCACAATATATAACAGATTTATCCATTGACTATACTGTTTTTAACTAATTTCATTGCGTTATATTTAATTTAAAAATAAATAATTCGATATTTACTCATCGCCGATTAATCTGTATCTTTGCACTTTAATTTTAATTTATGAAACTAATACTTATTACAATAGGTCTTCTTGCCATTGGTGTTCTAGGAATCGCCATTAAACTTTGGGCAAAAAAAGACGGCAAATTTGCAGGAACTTGCGCAAGCCAAAATCCACACCTAAATAAGGAAGGTGAAGCCTGCGGATATTGCGGAAGATTGCCTGATCAATGTGAAAATAAATAAGAGATGCTCGAATATCTGTTTATTGCTTTTGCGGTAATTTTTTGCATTCAATTTATTTATTACGTTTTTATTTTTGGTTCTTTTTCTTTTTCTAAAAAAAAACCTGCCGAAAATAATTTCAATATGCCCGTTTCTGTGCTTATTTGCGCTAAAAATGAGGCCAAAAATTTAGCTGAAAACCTGCCTCTTTTCTTAAATCAAGATTACAGAAACTTTGAATTGGTTTTAATCAATGATCGTTCAACAGACCGCACTTTAAAAGTGATGGAGCAGTTTAAAAAAGATACTGCAATTCCAATAAAAATTGTGGATGTTGCCGTAAATGAGCAATTTTGGGGCAGTAAAAAATACGCGCTAACTTTAGGCATTAAAGCGGCTTCACACGAACATTTATTGTTCACGGATGCCGACTGTATTCCTGTTTCTGCAAGATGGATCACCGAAATGGTCAGCAATTTCAGCAAAGAACACCAGATTGTTTTGGGATACGGCGCCTATCAAAAAATAAAAAAATCATGGCTTAACAAACTCATTCGGTTTGAAACACTTTTAACCGCCATACAATATTTTAGCTATGCAAAAATTGGCATTCCTTATATGGGCGTTGGCCGAAATTTAGCCTATACAAAATCAACATTTTTCAAAGTAAATGGTTTTATAAACCACATGAAAATTAAATCGGGCGATGATGATTTATTTATAAATGAAGTGGCCACAAAAGAAAATACGACCATTTCCTGTTCTCAAAACAGCTTTACCGAATCGGTTCCAAAAACGGAATTTAAAGATTGGATTCTACAAAAAAGAAGGCATATTTCAACGGCTTCTTTTTACAAACCTTTTCATAAATTTTTATTGGGGCTGTTTTTTGTCTCTCAAATGTTGTTTTGGATTTTGGCCATCATACTTTTAGGATATCTGTATCAATGGCAAATAATTGTGGCTTTGGTTGCGACCCGACTCCTGTTCCTATATTTGGTTATTGGGTTTTCAGCAAAAAAATTAAATGAAGGCGATTTAATACTGCTTATTCCTTTTTTTGAAATATTTTTAATATTGATTCAAATGTTTATCTTTATAAAAAATATGAGATCAAAACCTACGCATTGGTAAAAAAAAATAATGATATTGCCGATTTAATTGAAAAAGCAAGAAAAAAAGACCAGAAAGCTTTTAATACCTTGCTAAATACCTATTGGAGTGATGTTTATCGTTTTCAATTATCGAAAGTTGAAGATGAGGACGAAGCGGAAGACATTACCATAAAAACCTTTTCAAAAGCGTTTGATAAAATTGATTTGTATAACGAAAGCTACAATTTTAAAACCTGGCTCATTTCAATTTCGAAAAATATTTTTTTAGATCATTTAAGAAAACAACGCACCGAAACCATTTCCATCGATAAAAACGAATCTGAGGCGTATAAAATAACAGATGAAAGTCCTTCTGCTGAAGACCAATTAATTATCGATCAAAATTTAGCGCAATTATTAAATCATTTAAAACTCTTAAAGCCACATTATCAGGAAATAATCAATCTGCGATATTTCAGGGAAATGAGCTACAAAGAAATGGCCGAAATTTTAAATGAACCCATTGGCAACATCAAAATAAAACTGTCACGAGCCAAAAAATTATTGGCGGAAATTATTAAAAAATCTACCGAAAGTTGATTGCAAAAAAATCACATTGGCTTAAAAAATTAGGTCCGGGAATTCTTTTTGCCGGCGCCGCAATTGGCGTTTCACATTTGGTGCAATCAACAAGAGCCGGCGCCGACTTTGGTTTTGGATTGGTTTGGGCCTTGGTGTTAATTCATATCGTAAAATATCCGTTTTTTCAATACGGTCCAAGATATGCCACCGCAACGGGCGAAAGTTTGCTCGACGGTTATAAAAAATTGGGAAAAGGCGTGCTGCTTGCCTATTTTATTTTAAACCTGGCAACTATGTTCACCATTCAGGCGGCAGTAACCATTGTGACTGCCGGATTGGCAGCTAATTTATTTGGAATTACCACAAATCCGGTAATTTGGAGCATCATTATTACGTTGATTTGCCTTTCAATCTTAATTATAGGACGCTACAATTTATTGGATAAATTGATGAAATTAATTGTGATCACATTAACTTTAAGCACTTTTATTGCTTTGGTTGTCGCCGCATTTAATTCACCAAATACTTACAGCTTTGTGCAAATAATTCCAAAAGGAACGGTTGAAGTTGGATTTTTAATTGCTTTTTTAGGATGGATGCCCGCCCCGCTCGATGTTTCAATTTGGCAATCGCTTTGGGCTTTGGAAAAACAAAAAGACAAATCCAACGAATTCACCCCAAAACAAGCCATTTTCGACTTTAACATAGGTTTTATAAGCACCTTGGTTGTTGGTATTTTCTTTGTGGCGTTGGGAGCCATCGTTATGTATAATTCAGGAGAAACTTTTGGTTCAGGCGCTGTTCAATTTTCAGAGCAGCTTATTACGCTGTACACCAAAAATTTAGGACAAGAAATGTATATTTTTATTGCCGCAGCCGCTTTTACGACTATGTTCAGCACCACCATCACCACTTTGGATGCATCACCAAGAGCCATGACAAAAGCTTTCGATTTGCTTACCCAAAAATCTTATAAAAATATGTACTGGTTTTGGATCAGTTTTTTGGCCGTTGGCACTATTTCAATTTTGGTTTTCCTTCAATCGGAAATGGGTTTTTTAATAAAAATCGCCACCATTTTATCGTTTTTAACCGCGCCATTTTTTGCCATCATCAATTTTATGTTAATCTCCGGCAAACACACGCCAATAGCTTGGCGACCTTCCTTCCCGCTTAAAATCCTGAGCTGGTTTGGCATCCTGTTTTTGATCGGATTTAGTGTATGGTATCTGTATTCATTATAGATAATTTATAATTTCTTTGTATTTTTGCAGTCAATTTTCATTTAAGATGTCACAAGAAACAACTTCATTACCCGATAAAATTCAAAAACCGGCTTGGTTGCGCGTTAAGTTGCCTGTTGGAAAAAAATATGCTGAATTAAGAAATTTAGTCGATAAATATAAATTAAACACTATTTGCACCAGCGGAAGCTGTCCGAATATGGGCGAATGCTGGACAGAGGGCACTGCGACATTTATGATTTTAGGGAATATCTGTACAAGATCGTGCGGATTTTGTGGCGTAAAAACTGGAAGGCCCGAAACGGTTGACTGGGAAGAACCGGAAAAAGTGGCGCGTTCCATTAAACTCATGAAAATTAAGCACGCCGTAATCACCTCAGTTGACAGAGATGATTTAAAAGATGGCGGTTCCATTATCTGGGCAGAAACAATCAATGCCATCAGAAGAGCAAATCCTGAAACAACGCTTGAAACTTTAATTCCCGATTTTCAGGGAAACAAAACCAATATCGACAGAATTTTGGCAGTTGCGCCTGAAGTTATTTCCCACAATCTGGAAACTGTAAGAAGATTAACAAGAGAAGTTAGAATTCAGGCAAAATATGACAGAAGTTTGGAGGTTTTACTTTATATGAAAGACCAAGGCCAACGCAGAACAAAATCGGGCATTATGCTTGGTTTGGGAGAAACGGAAGAAGAAGTGCTGGAAACCATGCAGGACTTAGCCAATGCCAAAGTGGATGTATTAACCATCGGCCAATATTTACAGCCAAGCAAAAAACACTTGCCGGTAATTGAATTTATAACGCCAGAACAATTTATTAAGTACAAAGAAATTGGAATGTCAATGGGCTTTAAGTATGTTGAAAGTGGCGCATTAGTCAGGTCTTCCTATAAAGCGCAGCGACATTTGGAATAAATGGCAAACAATTTATTTATCTGCCAAAAGTTTTTAAAGTTTAATGACAGTAATTTCTAATAATGGACTTTACGCTTCAACTTCTGAATGTTAAACGCTTAACTTTTAAATTTGCTTTTAACTTTAAGCACAACTTTATTTTTAACTGTTTATTAACTAAAAAGTGCGTTTTATGGCACAAACATTGCTATATATTATACGAAGCAAAGTTTTGTAACCTTTGTTATCATTCTTAGTAAGTTTGATTAGTATGAAAAAAGTGCCGTGAGGCACTTTTTTCTATTTAATCTAAATACTAAATTGTTATTTAACCAATTTAGCTTCTTCCATTAAAATATCATAAACATAACCTTGTCCAAAATCTTTGTCCAAAACTACAACACCTTTAAAAGTAACAATATCGCCAATATTAACAGTTTCAGTAGTTGTAATGGTTAAATCATTTTTATTTTCAAACTGTGTTCCATCAACAATATGAACCCAATTTTTATTCATAATTCCGTTGTTCACTTTTACCACTTTTCCTTTCACAATAATTGATTTTGCAGAAAATGATTTTTTTGCCGAAAATAATTCTGCCAAAGAAGTTCCGTTTTTCGGTTTTTCAATTTTTACGTTGTTTTCAATGACAGCAGGTGCAGCAGTGTGTGAATGTTCAGCATCTGCTGGTGCTTCTGCCTCTATTTCTGTCGTTCTAACGGTATTTGCGAAAACAATTTCATCAAAAGTCTTATTCAACTGTTTGCTTTCAAAATCTTTCATCACCATTCCGCCATCATAATAATAGGTATCGCCAACTGTTACTGGCATATTTGTAATTGCCATCCAATAATTTTGTCCGTTTTCATCAACGTTTAAATAGGCATAATTACCGCCGTCCAAAACTTCTTTTACCACAATTTTATGAGTATCAGTTTTAGGGGCTGCCGCAGCGTTATTGACTTTTGAATAGTTTTCTTTATCCTTGCAACCAACCATTAATAGTATGCTAAAAAGCACTGTAAAAAATTTCAAGTTATTTTTCATTTTTTTTGATTTAATTTCTGTAAAAGTAACAATTATTACATAAATACTATATGATATTAATCACCATTTTATAAGTGATAAATGATTGTTTATCAAATAGTTATTTGTTTTACTAAAATGTTTATTCCCAAACCAATACCCGCGGTTAGCGCTTAAAGGCGAAGGATGGCCGTTGGTTAATACAAAGTGCTTTTTATGATCAATTTTTTTACCTTTCTTTTTGGCATAATCACCCCACAATAAAAAAACCACGTTTTCTTTTTTTTCTGATATCATTGAAATAACAGCATCCGTAAGCTGTTCCCATCCTTTCTTTTGATGAGAGCCAGCATTTTTAGCTTTCACCGTTAAAGTGGCATTTAATAAAAGAACGCCTTGTTTGGCCCAACGTTCCAAATTTCCGCTTTTTGGATAGGGAATCGACAAATCGGACTCAATTTCCTTGAAAATATTTTTTAATGATGGCGGATGTTTTATGCCATCATTCACCGAAAAACACAATCCGTGCGCCTGCCCTTCTCCGTGATATGGATCCTGGCCAATTATTACCACTTTTAAATCCTCAAAAGAACACAAATTAAACGCCTCAAAAATTTGATCTGATGCAGGAAAACAAGCATTTGCAACATATTCTTCCTCAACATATTTCATAAGCACTTCAAAATAAGGTTTTTCAAACTCATCTTGCAATAACGGTTTCCAACTGTCACTAATATTCAAATGCATCAATATTTTTTTTAATTATCGACAAAATTAATGAAAATTATGAAAATAAATCAAACCCTTAAATTATGATACTTTGCGGAACCATGGCTTTCAAACTTCGGTCTTCGGTCTTCGGTCTTCTGACTTTCACCTCTGAACTTTCAACTATGAATAATTTTGCCTGTACCGATTTTTGGCAGTCAGGAGACTGAAAATCACATCATCAAAGTAAGATACTTTGCGGAATCGGGGCTTTCAAACTTCCGTCTTCGGTCCCGATAGATATCGGGATCGGTCTTCTGACTTTCTCCTTTGCGCTTTAAACTTCACCCATTTATACTTACTTTTGTAAAACTTTTGAAAAGTAAGGTAATTATATGAGCAGTATTTCAGAAAAAACATTAACAGATTTAGAATTTTTTACCGTTTTAAAAAAAGTTGGAGGCAATTGCATTTCCGATTTGGGTAAGGAAGCCACTTTAAAAATAAGACCCTTAAAATCGAAAGAATTACTGCTTCCGGAGTTGCTTCAGGTAAATGAATATTTATCTTCTCTTGAAAATGATAACCGAATTCCAAGTCACTATTTTGATGATATCCAAAAGGAAATTCACCTTTTAAAAATAGAAAACAGCTATCTGGAACCCGCTTCTTTTTTAAAAATTACCAACAACGCAAACACTATTTTTGAGCTGCTTAAATTTTTCAATAAGTTTAAGTTGATTTACCCCACGCTTTTTAGATTTTCAGAAGAAATTGAAATCCAAAAAGAACTGATTGAAAACATAAAAGTCATTATTACGCCATTTGGAGATGTTCAGGACAATGCTTCAATATTACTTAAACAGTTGCGAGGCGAAATAAATGCCATCCGTTCTAAAATTGGCGCAAGTTTCAACAAAGCTTTAAATCTTTGCAACAGCGCTGGTTATTTAGATGAAATACGGGAATCTGTTGTTGAAAATCAGCGGGTTTTAGCGGTTCAGGCAATGCATCGAAAAAAAGTGAAAGGAAGTTTGTTGGGCACTTCAAAAACAGGAAGCATTGTATTTATTGCGCCCGAAACCACGCTTCAATTTGCGCGGGAATTGCAAAACTTGGCATACGATGAGCATCAGGAAATTGTCAGAATTCTAAAAGAACTGACCGATTCAACCAGAATATTTACGCCCGATTTAATTGAATATCAAAAATACCTTGTAAAACTCGACGTAATTGGCGCAAAAGCGAAATATGCAAAAACCGTTCACGCTTGTTTGCCAAAAATAACGTCAGAAAGAAAAGTTTTTTTGAAAGATGCCTTCCACCCTATTTTATTGCTGAATAATAAAGAGAAAGGTTTGGAAACATTTCCACAAACACTGGAGTTAAACAAGCAACAGCAAATTATCGTAATCTCCGGACCAAATGCCGGCGGAAAAAGCATTACGCTAAAAACCATTGGTTTGCTGCAAGCCATGTTGCAAAGCGGATTGTTAATTCCGGTGCATTTTCGCTCGGAAACCTGCTTTTTTGAAAATATACTGACCGATATTGGCGACAACCAATCCATTGAAAATCAGCTAAGCACTTACAGTTATCGCTTAAAAAATATGCGTGACTTTCTGCGAAAATGCGATGACAAAACCTTGTTTTTAATCGATGAATTTGGAACAGGAAGCGACCCAGAATTGGGCGGAGCATTGGCGGAAATATTTTTGGAAGAGTTTTACGAAAAAAAAGCCTTTGGGATTATTACCACGCATTACGCCAACTTAAAAGTTTTGGCAAGCGAATTGGAAAATGTGGTGAACGCCAATATGCAATTCGACGAAAAAACGCTGCAGCCTTTGTTTAAATTGTTTATTGGACAAGCGGGAAGCTCTTTTACTTTTGAAGTTGCGCAAAAAAACGGCATTCCTTTTAGCCTGATCAACAAAGCAAAAAAACGCGTAAAAGTTGAAAAAGTCAGACTCGACAAAACCATTTCAAAACTGCAGCAAGAACGAAATATCTTGCAAAAAACCTCGGAAACGCTGGAATTAGAGAAATCGAAAGCCATCAAGCAATCTGATCATTTATCCGAAAAACAACAAAAAATTCAGGAGAAATTAGAAAACTTTCAGGAATTGTACGACAGCAACCAGAAAATGCTTGCTTACGGAAGAAAAATAAATGAGCTGATCAATAAATATTTTCAGACCAACAATAAAAAAGAATTGACCACCGAGTTTAACAATTGGCTCGCCAATGAAAAAGGGAAATTTTTAAAGAAAAATCCCGTAAAACCGGTCACAAAAACAGAAAAACTAAAAGTTAAGGTTGAAAACAAAAAGGTTGAAGAAAAACTAAAAATAACCGAAAAAGAAGTGATGGTTGAAGTGGTAAAAGTGAGGAAAATTCAACAAAAAGAAGCCGTTATCACCGCTAAACAAAAATCGGATTACGTTTATAAGGTTAAAGACCGCGTGAAAATTCTCGGTTCAAATTCAACCGGAACCATAGAAAAAATTGAAAAAAACAACGCTTTTATCAACTATGGTTTTTTCACCACCAAAACCACATTGAGCAAACTTGAATTGGTGGAAACGGCTAAAAAAAGTAAATAGGTAAACGATTTACTAAAGTTTTCAGTCTTCAGTTACAGTTCGCAGTTTTTATAATAACGAATTAACAATTTTAGTAATTGAATTTACAAGCAAACAATTAAACGCTTAAACAGTTAAACGATTAAACATTTATTCACTTTCATAACGTTCCATTTCCCTGTCGTAAAAAGCAGTGGCTTCTTCCAATAAGCCCGAAACTATTTCGGCAAGTTCGTTTGCGTCATCGCCTTCCAAATCTTCAAACCATTCAATTTCGTCATCAACCAAATTGATCACAAATCTAGGAAACTCGGTATGCACCACAAAAATAGCGTCCGAATAATCAGTGTTGTCGCCCAATAAAAATTTAGGTAAGTTCATATTTTTCTCGTATTAATTTTTTTGATAAATAGTTAAATCTTAAAAACAGCATAATTGCCGAACTTGTTAAAGCTGTCAATAAGCCAATCCATATTCCAAAGGTACCCAAATCTGCGATGCTGCCAAAATAAATACATACCGGAAATCCAATAATCCAATAGGCAATAAATGTTATTATTGACGGCACATTTACATCTTGCAATCCACGCAAAGCACCTAAAATAACCGCTTGCATCCCATCCGACAATTGAAAAATCCCCGCAATCACCAGCAAGCTGGACGCAATGCCAATAACTTCCAAATTATCAGTAAACATCCAAGGCAAAATATCTTTTAAAAGAATAAATCCAACAGTAAAAACAGACATGATAATCAAAATCAATAAAAAATTTGAAAATGCAATGCGCCGCAATTCCAAATAATCTCCAAGTCCTTTTTGGTTGCCCACTCTGATGGTTGCCGCCGCGCCAATTCCCACCGCAATCATAAACGTGGTGGAAGACATTTTTATGGCAATTTGGTTAGCTGCCTGAGGAAATGCGCCCAAAGTGCCTGCCAATAAAACCGATGCCGTAAACAAACCGACTTCAAAAAGCATCTGCAATGCGGTTGGCAAACCCAATTTTGTAATTTTTAAAAATATGCTGCTTTTAAGTTCCCCAAATTTTAATCGATTCATATAAACCGCAAATTTTTTCTTTTTCTTCATCACAAGGTAAAGAAAAACCACCATCACAATTCTTGAAATAAGCGTTCCTAAAGCGGCGCCAACCAATCCCAATTTCGGGAAAATCCAAAAACCATAAATCAATACAAAGTTTAAAACCACATTTACAATATTGGTGATAATTGTGGCGTACATGGAATATTTTGTTTCAGACAAACCGTCGGCAAACTGCTTAAATCCCTGAAAAATCATCAATGGAAGCATGGAAAGCGCCACAATTTCATAATATGGCATTGCCAAAAGCACCACTTCTTCCGGCTGGTCCAAATGATACAATATCGGCTTCAGTAAAAACAACATCACCACCATCACAACTCCTAAAATAGTTGATAAAATTAAGCCATGCTGAAAAATTCTCCTGCCCTTCTCCGCGTCACCTTCACCGTCAGATTCCGCAATTAAAGGCGTAATGGCAAATGAAAAACCAAGGCCAATAGAAAGTGCAATAAAAACCAAACTATTGCCAAGCGAAGTCGCCGCCAATTCAACCGGCCCCAATTGCCCCACCATAATATCGTCAATCAGCCCAACCAACAAATGCCCCAAAGACCCCATCATTATTGGCGTGGCCAATTTTAGGTTTTTAGTAAACTCTGAGGTATAGTTTTTAAGTTTCAAGTCAATTAATTTTAATGTGCGAAGATATAGAAATTAATTAGCAAAAATATTTGATTTTCGTCCCGATAGCTATCGGGATTACGATTTTAGATTTTGGATTTTAGATTTACGATTTTTGATTTTTTCTGAATTGTACGGACAGGTCGTGACCTGTCCCTACTTTTAATATTGGATATTTAACTTTTTAACTTTTCAACCTTTAACTTTTCAACTATTTACGCTAACTTTGATATCTTAAATCAAAAACAAGAATTATGACTAAAATAACGTTAAAAGGAAATCCAATAAATACGATTGGAAAATTACCGAAAGTTGGCAAAAAAGCACCAAAATTCACCTTAATAAAAAATGATTTATCAAAAGTGAAATTGGCCGATTTTAAAGGTTCAAAACTAATTTTAAATATTTCACCAAGTTTAGATACAGGAACTTGTGCAACTTCCATAAGAAAATTCAACAAGGAAGCGACCAAACTTGAAAACACAAAAGTGCTTTATATTTCAAGAGATTTGCCTTTTGCACAAGCACGTTTTTGCGGTGCTGAAGGTATTGAAAACGTAATTACGCTATCAGATTTTGCCAAAGGAAAATTTGGCAAAAAATATGGTCTAACAATCGCCGACGGGCCAATGGCTGATTTACATTCAAGAGCCATTGTAATAATTGACGAAAAAGGAATTGTTACTTATACAGAACAAGTTCCTGAAATTGTTGATGAACCAAATTACGAAGCAGCTTTAAAAGCGCTTTAAATATGCAAAATGAAGGTGGTTTTTTTCTAAACCGACTAAAAGCAATAAAATACGCGGCTAAAGGTTTTTGGATTTTAATTACTTCTGAACACAGTATTATCGCCCAAGTCAGTATTGGCATTATATTGTCAGTTATTGGGTTTTTAATGCATCTTTCTGCTACCGAATGGATGTTCCAAATTATGGCAATCGGACTCATTTTGGTAGCAGAATCATTAAATACCGCCATTGAAAAAATGGCGGATTTTATTCATCCTGAATATCACAAACAAATTGGCCGCATAAAGGATATTTCAGCCGGGGCCGCATTTTTTGCCGCAATAATTGCCGTCATTATTGGTTTAATTATTTATGTACCCAAATTTATAGTGTAATTTAACCACAGTCGCATTAATTTTATATTTTTGTGAGATAATTAATTGAATGGCAAAGACAGATAAATCAACCGTCAAAAGACCGAGAAAGCCTCGTTTTCAAGGAATAAAATCATTTTTTGAAAATAGGCTCACGCAAACAATTTTAGGATTGTTTTTGATGCTTTTTGCAATTTTTTTGGCAACTTCTTTCAGTTCTTATTTGGTAAACGGACCAGATGATCAAAGCCAGCTTTCAAATTTTGCAGACAAAGATGTATCTGTAAAAAACCTATTGGGGAAAATTGGCGCAAGCTTGAGTCATTCATTAATTTATAATGGCTTTGGGCTTGCCACTTTTTATTTGCCGATATTATTGTTTTTTACCGGCTTATTAATCTTTTTTAAAGGCGGTTTAAAACGCATCAGAATATATTGGGTTTGGGGAATATTAGGGATGCTTTGGTTTTCAATTACTTTGGCTTTTTTATTGCCAAAAAAACCTATTCTTGGCGGTGTTGTGGGTTTTGAATTATACAATTACCTTTTGCAATTTTTAGGTAAAACCGGATTGCTTTTGTCGCTGCTGTTTTTACTGGTTTCTTATTTGGTTATCCGCTTTAAACTTACGCCCGAATTGGTTAAAAGCAGCTTGAAAAAGAACATAGATGAAATTAAAATTGATGTTGATCCTATAGAAAACACGGAGCAAACAACCATTAAAGTTGAAGAAAAAAAGATTGATGAATTCAAATCTCCTCTTGAATTGTCTCTTGAACATTTAACACCAATCTCAGCAGTACCGGGAAATTATGTTGATGAAAATTATGACCTTGAAGATGATTTAGATTTTGTTCCAGAGCTAAAATCAGAAGCAGAGGTTGCTATTGCCGTAGAAAAAATTGTTGAAGAAAACCGTGTGGATGAAAATTTATCGGATCAATTGGTGAAAGATTTTGGTGAGTTCGATCCAACATTGGAATTGGGAAATTACAAATTCCCTACCTTAAATTTACTGAGAGATTATAACGAAAGCATTTCTGTTGACCAGGAAGAATTAGAAGCTAACAAAAACAGAATTGTTGAAACTTTAAACAACTATAAAATTGGCATCGACCGCATAAAAGCAACGGTTGGACCAACAGTTACTTTATATGAAATTGTGCCCGAAGCCGGTATTCGAATTTCAAAAATTAAAAATCTGGAAGATGATATTGCCTTATCGCTTTCTGCACTGGGAATACGTATTATTGCGCCAATTCCGGGAAAAGGCACCATCGGAATTGAAGTTCCCAACAAAAAACCGACCATGGTTTCTATGAAATCGGTGATTTCTTCAACAAAATTTCAGAATTCAGAAATGGAATTGCCTATTGCTTTAGGAAAAACAATTTCAAACGAAACATTTGTGGTTGACCTTGCCAAAATGCCTCATTTATTAATGGCCGGCGCTACTGGCCAGGGAAAATCGGTTGGTTTAAATGCCGTTTTAACTTCGTTGCTGTACAAAAAACATCCGGCAGAAGTTAAATTTGTATTGGTTGACCCTAAAAAAGTAGAACTTACCTTGTTTAATAAAATTGAGCGACATTATCTGGCAAAATTGCCCGATAACGATGATGCCATTATCACCGATACCACCAAAGTGATCAACACGCTGAATTCTTTGTGTATTGAAATGGATATGCGCTACGATTTATTGAAACTGGCGATGGTCAGAAACATCAAAGAATACAACGCAAAATTTAAACTGCGAAAATTAAATCCGAACGACGGACATAAATATTTACCATATATTGTATTAATTATTGATGAATTTGCCGATTTAATTATGACTGCCGGCAAAGAAATTGAAACACCCATAGCGCGTTTGGCACAATTGGCCCGAGCCATTGGAATTCATTTAATTGTTGCCACACAACGGCCTTCGGTAAACGTAATCACCGGGATCATTAAAGCGAATTTCCCTGCAAGAGCGGCATTTAGGGTAACTTCAAAAATAGATTCAAGAACCATTTTAGACAGTTCTGGAGCAGACCAGTTAATTGGAAAAGGTGATATGCTTTATGCAGACGGAAATAACTTGATACGATTGCAATGCGCCTTTGTTGATACGCCAGAAGTTGAAAAAATTACAGAATTTATTGGTTCACAGCGTGCCTACGCCAACGCATATATGTTGCCCGAATACAGCGGGGACGAGATTGGCACTAACCTTGATATAGACATCAGCGAAAGAGACAATTTATTCAGAGATGCCGCATTGGTGATTGTTCATGCACAACAAGGTTCGGCATC
Source organism: Lutibacter sp. (assembly GCA_030694935.1). GTDB lineage: Bacteria > Bacteroidota > Bacteroidia > Flavobacteriales > Flavobacteriaceae > Lutibacter. The sequence goes on from JAUYUA010000018.1 coordinate 15,823, forward strand.
GTTATTGCAAAGAAAACTAAAGTTAGGATACAATAGAGCCGGAAGATTGATTGATCAATTGGAAGCCGCCGGAATTGTTGGTCCGTTTGAAGGAAGCAAAGCAAGACAAGTTTTGGTTCCAGATGAAATGGCACTGAACAAATTGTTGGACTACGAAGCAAATAATTAATCATATAATTGTCATAAGCACATTATAATAAGATGAAAAAAATAACATTTTTAATAGCATTTTTACTAGTAAGTTTAACCTCATTTAGCCAAGAATCTGCAAAAGCAAAAGCTTTGTTGGATGAAGTGGCACAAAAAATTGAAGGTTACAAAAATATTTACATTGAATTTAATCACAGTTTAGACAACAAAGAAGCCAATGTTCATCAAGAAACAAGAGGCACTGTTACTTTAAAAGGAAATTTGTACAACCTTAATTATATGGGAACAGAACAAATTTTTGACGGTAAAAAAGTGTATTTGATCATCCACGAAGATGAAGAAGTCATTATTCAAAATCCATCCAAAAATAAGGATGAAAACATTACGCCTTCTAAAATGTTTTCCTTTTATAAAACTGGCTATACTTTTAAAATGGATGCTTTAAAAACTGTAAAAGGCGTTAAAATACAATATGTAAAATTAACCCCAATCGACAGCAATTCTGATATTAAAAGTGTTTTGGTTGGTGTTGACGCAAATACCAAACATATTAATGACATCATTGAAACCGGTAAAAATGGGACAACAACTACATTAAATATAAGATCTTTCAAAACAAATCAACCTATATCAGAAAACCTTTTTATCTTTGACAGAGTAAAATACAAAAATCAAAAGAAATATACCATCTCTGAACCAAAATAATAGCGTTGAAAATATTTGACAAATACATTTTAAAAAGCTTTCTGCAACCTTTTTTAGCCACATTTTTTGTGGTTCTTTTTGTCTTGGTTATGCAGGCTTTATGGCTGGCATTTGATGAGATTGCAGGAAAAGGCATCGATATTTTTTTCATTTTAAAATTTTTGGGATATTTGGCGCTTATCCTCACTCCTACTGCGCTGCCAATCGGAATTTTACTGTCTTCCATCATGGCGTTGGGCACTTTGGCCGAAAATTATGAGTTTGCCGCCATCAAATCCGCAGGCATCTCTTTAAAAAGAGTGATTCGTCCGTTGATCATTCTAGTGGTGCTATTAAGCGGACTTAACTTCGTGTTTTTAAACAATATTTATCCGTGGGCAACCTTGAAACAGAAAAATTTGTATTTGAACATGAAAAAGAAAAAACCGGCTTTGGCGTTGGTTCCGGGAGCATTTAATACCGAAATTCCTGGATTTAGCATAAAATTTGATGAAAAATACGGGGAAGAAAAGAACTTGCTAAAAAATGTTCAAATAGCTGATTTAAGTGCCAACAAAGGAAAAATAAAAGTAATTACTGCCGAAAAAGGGACCATTTCAACAGAAGAAGGAAGCAAATATATGACGCTTACTCTTGAAAACGGAAATTACTACGAAGAACATCTTAACCAGGCAATGATGCCTCAGGACAGGGAAAAGATGCCCGCTTCCAAAGCAACATTTAAAACCTATACCATAAATATTGACATATCTTCCTTTAGTGATGACAATACGCTTAATGACGAAAAAATAAAAGAGCATCACGGAATGCTAAGCATTGTTCAGTTGGATTCAATTTCAAAAATAAATAAAATTGAATATGACATTTACACGGAAAACAGAGCCGATATTTTTTACAATTCAGTATATGCCAAAAAATTATACAAATACCCTGATTCTGTATTGAACAAAAAATTGGCGCCTGAAATATTGAATAATTTCAACCTTATGAACCAAAGCACGGTGCTAAATGAATCCATTCAAATGCTTAACAGAAATATTGAAAGGAATAAATATCAGATAAAAGATTTTAAAGACAAGAGAAAAATTCTGAATCTCTATGATTTTGAATTTTATTACAGAATTTCCTTTTCTTTTGCTTGTTTGGTCTTGTTTTTTATTGGCGCACCTTTAGGATCCATCATAAGAAAAGGAGGATTCGGTTTGCCTATGATTATGGCGATCACTATTTTTGTAATCTACTTTTTCATATCGCAACTGGGCAGAAATTTATCCGAAGAAAGTGCCATTTCAGCTTTAATTGGAAGTTGGCTTTCAACATTAATATTGTTGCCGTTTGGTCTTTTGCTTACCCGAAGAGCCACAAAAGGAATGGGCATATTTAATATTGATGCGCTGTTTGACAAAGCCCAAAAAATATTCATAAAATTCACAGAAAAAATTTCAGTTAAATAATGAAAACATCAACAAGCAAAATTAAACTTAACACCATTCAAGAAGCAATAGAAGATATCAAAAACGGCAAAATGATTATTGTTGTTGATGATCAAGACCGTGAAAATGAAGGTGATTTTATAGCAGCTGCTGAATGTGTTACGCCTGAAATGATTAATTTTATGGCCCAACACGGCAGAGGCTTAATTTGTGCGCCTTTAACCGAAAAACGTGCCGATGAGCTTGGATTGCCGCTGATGGTTAACAAAAATACCGTTTTGCACAATACGCAATTTACGGTTTCCATTGATTTAATTGGAAGCGGATGCTCTACAGGAATTTCTGTGCACGACAGAGCCAAAACCATAAAAGCAATCACTTCAAAAGAAACAAAGCCAGAAGACTTTGGACGACCAGGACATATTTTTCCATTAAGAGCGAAAGAAGGAGGCGTTTTGCGCAGAACAGGACATACAGAAGCTTCTATTGATTTGGCACGTTTGGCCGGATTTCAGCCAGCTGGAATATTGGTGGAAATTTTAAATGAAGACGGAACAATGGCCCGATTGCCGCAATTGATTGAGGTTGCAAAAAAATTCAATTTAAAGATTATTTCTATTGAAGATTTGGTGGCTTACCGCATGAAATACGATTCACTCATCATCAAAATTGAAAATTTTACGTTGCAAACCCGTTTTGGCGAATTTCAATTGAGAGCCTATAAACAAACCACAAACAACCAGGTTCATATTGCATTGACCAAAGGTGCCTGGGAAGCTGATGAACCAATTTTGGTGCGTGTAAATTCTTCATTGATCAACAATGATATCCTTAGATTGTTAACCGCCAAACCCGACGATAAGTTTTCTAAAATATTTAAAATGATCAATGATGAAGGAAAAGGCGCGGCCGTTTTTATCAGTCAGGAAAATCAATCCTTCGACCTTATAAACCGATTGTCCTTATTAAAAGAAGCCCAAAAAAACACCGAGCATAAAGTACCTCAAATTCAACCCGACGATAAAGATTTTGGTATTGGCGCCCAAATTTTGCACGATTTGGAAATTAGCAAACTGCGTGTTTTGTCAAATGCACCAGCTGTTAAAAAACGTATTGGTATGACAGGTTATGGGCTTGAGATTGTTGAATATGTAACCTATTAAATTTTAAACGCTAATTGCATTGAAAAAGATAGTTACAGCTAGTTTAATAAGTCTTTTCATTTTCAGCTGCAATAACCCGATGGGTCAATTACAAAAGGAAGCTGATTCAAATAAAAATGGATTTGTGTTGCAGGGAACATTGAAATCTGCTTTATCAGACAAGGTTTATTTGAGTAAAATTACAGGAAATGACATTCATCCTGTTGATTCTGCTAAAATTGAAAATAACAATTTTGTATTTCAAGGTATTGTTGAGCATCCGGAACGTTTTTTTTTATCTTTTGAAAACTCATCAACAGCAGTCATTTTTATTGTTGAAAACACCAATTTTGAAATTTTTATTGATCCAGATCAAATGGAAGAACCTGTTATTAAAGGTTCAGAATTAAACACCAAATTGCTGGAATACAAATTGGCTTCAAAAAAAATCTTTAAAAAAATTGATTATTTATTTCCTAAATTCCAAAAAGCACGTCTTGAAAATGATGTTAAAAAATTGGATGAAGTTGGAAATGAACTAAAACAAATTGAATCGGAATTCACCGATTTCAGTTATAATTTCATAAAAAACAACAGCGATTCTTATGTTGCAGCGATGGTTTTAAGCGACCAATTGAAGTCGACAACTGTTGATACGCTCCGAATAAGCAATGCCTACAAACTACTTTCTGAAGAAGTAAAAAAATCACCCGATGCACAACTTATTGCGACTGCGCTACGTTTAGGCTCTGTAAAAAAATAAATGGCGCCGAATTAGCGAAGTAATTTTGTGCTTTTTCAAGGCACGGCATCCAGCCAGTGGCTGGATGAGCGAGCTTGTGTGTAGGCGCAATAGCCTCAGCTATTTAACGATTTTACAACACAGAAAAAACGCAATAGAACGAGATAAAATGTATCAGTTATTCCTTTATAGAGCCTTAGGTTAAAAAACTTAAATCGGTTTCTGGCGGCAATTCAATTGCCGGCTTATTTTGCTGAAACAAACGCGCATTTAAAGGTCCTTTTAACGTTATTTTACCCTCTTTTAGGTGCAGCCAACTTCCTTCTCGAAGTCCTAAAACCGCTGTTTTATTAAGCGTATGGTATTCATTGATACGGGTTTCCCTCGTTTCTCCCATATGCGTTGAATTTGGATCGGAATCCAAATAATGGCAATTTAAATTGAAATTAATAAACCCAAACGCATCAAAACTTGGCGGATAAATAATAGGCATATCGTTGGTGTTTTGCAAGGTTAATCCGCCAATAACACTTCCCGCACTGGTTCCAAAATAAGGGGTTCCGTTTTCAACTACGTTTTTAATTGTAGAAATCAGCTTCATATCGTACAATTGCTTCACCAGCAAAAATGTGTTTCCGCCGCCGATAAAAATACCTTTTGCCTGATTAACTGCATCAATTGCATTGCTAAATTCGTGTATTCCTTTGATGCGAATGTTAATTTTTTCAAAGCCTTTTTTTGCCGCTTCGGTATAAGCCTCGTGCGTAATTCCACTAGGACGTGCATAAGGAATAAACAAAATTTCGTTTACGCCTTTAAAAAATTCGGCCAATTCAGGTAAAATATATTCAAGATATCCTTTTCCGTGAACTGTTGATGTGCTCGCAATCAATATTTTTTTCATTTCATCAAAGTTTCATCAAATGTACAAATTTTCAATCTTAACAAAAGTTTATAATTGACTGCAATTTTTATATGTATTGAATTGCGTTCTTTGTTATGATGAAAAGAAAACTAACCTGCTTATTTATGCTCGTTTTTTTTGCTATGAACTGCTTTTCACAAGAGAAATATGCACTCATTTCAGGAAAAATAATAAGTTCCAACAATGCTGTTGGCAATGTGCATATTGTTAACCTAAACAGCAAATTGGGAACCGTAAGCAATGATGGCGGCGAATTTGAAATGTTAGTTTCTTTAAATGATATTTTGCTTTTTTCATCTATTGAATATGAAAGAAAAGAAATAATAATAACCGATAACTTTATAAAATATAAAAAATTGGTGGTCGAATTAATTCCTTC
>JAUYUA010000023.1 GCA_030694935.1 Lutibacter sp.
CCGCAAGCACCAATCCGTTTAACAAGCTTAATGAAATTTCTTTGATCAATCTTTTCCACCAAGAACCTCTTAAACTGTCGTTTGCCAGACCTTGAAGGATAATTGCGGATGATTGTACGCCAACATTTCCGGCCATAGCGGCAATTAAAGGCGTGAAAAAGAACAATTCTTTGTATTTTATCATGGCCGTTGCAAAGCCGCCTAAAATGGAAACACTCACAAATCCGCCAAAAAGGGCTAGAATTAGCCATGGCAAACGCGCTTTTGTCAATTCCCAAATGGTATCATCAGCTTCAACATCCTGGGAAATCCCTGCTGCCATTTGGTAATCTTTTTCCGCTTCGTCCTTAATAACGTCAATAATATCATCAATGGTGATTCTTCCAACCAAACGACCAGCTTTATCCACCACCGGAATGGCTTCTAAATCGTATTTTCGCATAATTCTTGCCACATCTTCGGCTTTATCGTCAACGTGCACAAAATCCACTTTTTTGATAAAAATGTCTTTGATGGCGGTTCTTGTTGAGGTTGTCAATAAATCTTTTAGCGACAATCGTCCTTTTAAAATGTCATGGTCATCAACCACATAAATGGAATGCACGCGCGACACTTCTTCAGCCTGTGCCCTCATTTCTTTAACGCAGGTAAGCACATTCCAATTTTCGTTGACTTTTATCAATTCTTTTGCCATTAAACCACCGGCAGAATTTTCATCGTACCGCAAAAGATCCCGAATGTCATTTGCGTGTTCTTCATCTTCAATATGGGAAATTACTTCTTCCTGTTGTTTGTTGGTAAGTTCCGCAATAATATCGGCAGCATCATCGGTATCCAATTCCGAAATTTCTTCCGCAATTTCTTTGGATGAAAGTCCGCCCAAGATTTTTTCACGGGTATCCTCATCCAATTCGGTAATCACATCCGCAGTGACGTCGCTATCCAGTAATTTTATTAAATAGATGCCTTCCTCAATGGTTAAATCTTCGATAATTTCAGCAATGTCGGCATAATGGACTTCTTCCAGAAGCATTAAAATTGCATCATCTTTCCCGTCAGCAATTAATTGCTGAATTTCATCAATGTATTTTGTTGTTATTTCAAACGACATTATTTTCTATTTTAGCGGTAAGATTTATAAACTCTTGCACGGACAATTGTTCCGGACGTTTGGCAAAGATAGGGTCTTCTCTTAAATTATCGGATAAATTGAGCGTTTTTAAACTGTTGCGCATGGTTTTTCTGCGCTGGTTGAAAGCTGTTTTAACAACGGTATAAAACAATTTTTCGTTAACGGGCAAGGTATAATTTTCTTTTCTGGTGAGCCGAATTACGCCGGAATCCACTTTTGGCGGCGGATTGAAAACCGTGGGCGGCACCGTAAATAAATATTCCACATCGTAAAAGGCCTGCGTTAAGACAGATAAAATTCCGTACACTTTGCTGCCTTCTTTTTCTGCGATACGCTGGGCGACTTCTTTTTGGAACATGCCGGAAAACTCTGGGATCTGATGTCTGTTTTCCAGTGTTTTAAATACAATTTGCGTCGAAATATTGTAGGGAAAATTACCTATAATGGCCACTTGTTCCTCACCAAAATAATCGGACAGGTTAATTTTTAAAAAATCTTTTGAAATAATTCTGTCGGCCAAGTTTAAATAGTTTGCTTTCAAATATTCCACCGACTCTGTGTCAATTTCAATCACGTGCACAACCAAGTCTTTTTTAAGGATATACTTGGTTAAAACACCCATTCCCGGACCAATTTCCAAGACGGTTTTATAGCCTTTTTCGGTTAGGCTGTCAGCAATATTTTGCGCTATCTGCTCGTCTTTCAGAAAATGTTGTCCAAGGTGTTTTTTTGCTCTAACACTCATAAAATTAGTTTTTCACGCTCATGCTAAATTGCTCGCTGATTATTTTTAATTCGGTTCTGAAAGCAACAAATTTACCACTAAAAAGTTTGGTAGCTTCGTCGCGCAATCTTGCGGCGTCTTCTTTGTAATAGTCCTGTAAAGTTGCCAAACTTTCTGTGGTATATTGCACGGAATATGTTGTGCCGCCCATTTCTTCCTCGATCATCACCTGGCTCATTTTAGCATAAATGAATTTTCCGGTTGAAAGCATATCGGGAATGTGTTTTTCTTTCATCCATTTTAGCCATTCGTCGTGAATGGATTCTTCTATATTTGTGGTAACATTGTAGATGTACATATTAAAAGTTAAATATTAGATATTAGATATTAAAAGTTAAAAGTTAAATGTTAAAAGATTGAAAATATTAAAGGTTAAATATTAAATATTAAAAGTTTTGAATATTACTGATTCAGCATTCACGATTCATTATTCAAAATTTCATTTTCCATTGTTTTTTTGCCCTCCGGTCTCCCATCTTCCGACTTCCGTCTTCGGTCCTGCCTCCGGCAGGCAAACTTCTGACTTCGGTCTTCTGACTTCGGACTAATTCACCTCATCGCCCCGCAGTTTCCTGAATTTTTTCCGGGCATCCACCACATAAATGCTAGACGGATAGTCAAATATCATTTTTTGATAGTATTCTTTGGCTTTTTCCGGACGGTTTAATTTATTTAAATACAATTCGGCCAAATAATAATGGGCGTCGTCGGCTAAAATATCCTCTTTATTTAGGCTAATAATTTGTAAATAGTTGTTTTCAGCATTTGTGAACTGATTTATTTTTTCAAACAATTGCGCTTGTTTAAAGAGCGCTTCATCTTCAATAGGATGCCCTTTATATTGGTTCAAAACAAATTGCAAGGTATCAATGGCCTGCTGATTTTTGTTTTGATAGGAAAGCAAATCGGCAACGGCATATTTTTTCAAGGCTATTTTCAAACTGTCTTTTACGGCATTGTCTGTAATCAACAAATTTAACGCCAAAGCATCGTTGGCGATGAGTTGCGAGGTGGAATTTTTCAAAACACTGAGCTGCGATTGCGCCCATTCAAAATCGCCTTTAAAATAAGATGTTTGCGCAATTTTAAACCTCGCTGTTTGTCCGACTGGCTGATTTTTTAAATCGTTTTGAACTTGGGTATAATAAATTAAGGCGCTGCTGAATTTGTTTTCAAATACCAAAATATCAGCCAATTTTGTTTTTAAATACCCTTTTTGAAATTCGTTAACGGGCAATTTTAGCGCTTCTTTCAACACTGAAATCGCTTGTTCTGATTCGTTTTTTTTGAAAGCCAAAAATTCTGCATAAATGGATTGAATACTCAAAGTGGCCACGTTTTTACCATATTGTTTAAACAATTGCTGAAATTGAATTTCAACGGTTTCAACAGGGGCGTTTGTTTTCATATTTACTTCAAGCAAATACAATTTGGCAAGCAATTCAGTTTCTAAATTTTGCGAATTTTCCAGCACATAGTTGAAACAGTTTTTTGTGGCTTCAAAATCGTTGTTTTCAAAAGTGATTTTTCCTAAATTTAGGATACCATTTAAATTGCCCACATTTCTTTTATGAAGCGCTTTTTCCTGAATTAATGCTTTATCGTATTCTTTTTGTTGGATAAAAAGCCAGCTCAACAATTCATTCCAGCTGTTTTTTGGATTGTTTTGTGATCGTTTTAACAGGAGTTTTCTCAGTAAAATATTGGGTTCACTTTCAGCATCCTCCGTAATAAATCTTCCGATATAACTTTTCGCAACCGATTCATAATTTTCATTTGTTTCAATCAGGTCCAGATAGGTGTTGAACATATTTTCAATTTCCCCTTGTTCACTGTAAATTAAAGCGATTTGAAAGTTGTAATCGGCATTCGGATTCAACGCCATCGCTTTTTTGTAGGCCAGAAGCGCATAATCGAGAAGGAAATTATCCTGAAAAGTTTTGGCGACCACATAACCCAATGCCGGCGATTTATCTATAGATTGCAAGGCTTTTTCATAATATGGAGCGGCTTTGTCGGGAAAATTCTGCAATTGTTCATTGTAGCCCAATTCCACATACAAATACTCCTGATTTGGATAGCTTTTTAATTGTTTCACCACAATTTGGGTCACTTCCTCAAATTTTTCCAACTGTTGATAGCAATCAATTAATGCGTTTAAATAATTGGCGTTATAGGGATTTTTTTCAAAGAGCGTTTTGTAGAGTGAAGCCGCTTTTTCATACTCGCCATTCCTAAAATACTGCGATGCCAATTGCGGTTCCTGTGCATAAATTTGCAGGGAAAAGCAACAGACAAACAAGATTAAAGCGTTGCGCATAAGGCGATTTTTACATTTCTCAAAGATAACCAAACAAGTGTTAAAGTTTTAATAAATTAAGCTGTTTTCATAAAAGCGCTGTTGCAAATTTACCCGTAAAAAGTCTTTTTAGAAAGAACCATTTAAATTTTAGGTTATGAAAGCACAGGTTGAAAATTACGAGACAAAAAAGAATAGCGCATTAAATTTTATGAAAAACGGACAATTGAACGCTTATTTTGAAGCGTTGGTTGAAATGAACAATTACAAAAAACTAATGTTCACCGTTTGCGCTAATTAATGAATTCAAATCCGCAATATGGCACCAATGCATCGGGAATTTTAATTCCTTCGGGCGTTTGGCAATTTTCCAATAAGCCTGCCAAAACACGTGGCAATGCCAAGGAACTTCCGTTGAGCGTATGAGCCAATTCACTTTTTCCTTCACTGTTTTTAAACCGAAGTTTCAATCGGTTTGCCTGAAATGTTTCGAAATTAGACACCGAACTAATTTCCAGCCAACGGTCTTGCGCTGTTGAAAATACTTCAAAATCGTAGGTTAATGCCGAGGTAAATCCCATATCTCCTCCACACAAACGCAATATTCTGTAAGGCAGTTTCAGTTCCTGCAAAATCCCTTTTACGTGATTTACCATCAGTTCCAAAGCCGCATAAGAATTTGACGGATGTTCAATCCGCACAATTTCTACTTTGTCAAATTGATGCAATCGGTTTAACCCGCGCACGTGCGCTCCGTAAGAACCGGCTTCTCTTCTAAAACAAGGCGTATAAGCTGTTTTAAGAATGGGGAATTCGGATTCTTTTAAAATAACGTCTCTGTAAATATTGGTGACGGGAACTTCCGCGGTCGGAATTAAATATAAATTGTCGGTGGCGTCGTGATACATTTGCCCTTCTTTATCGGGCAATTGTCCGGTTCCAAATCCTGATGCTTCGTTCACCAAATGAGGTACCTGAACTTCATCATAACCCGCAGCGGTATTTTTATCCAAAAAATAATTGATCAATGCGCGTTGCAATTTTGCGCCTTTTCCTTTGTAAACGGGAAAACCTGCGCCTGCAATTTTATTTCCCAGTTCAAAATCGATGATGTCATATTTTTTTGCCAATTCCCAGTGCGGCATGGCACCTTCGTGCAATTTTGGAATTTCGCCTTCCTGAAAAACATTTAGGTTGTCTTCTGCAGAAGTTCCTGCAGGCACAATTTCATTGGGAATATTTGGAATTAAGTATAATAATTCCTGTAAATCAATTGATTTTTGCTGAAGATTGTCGCTCAGTTCTTTCGATCTATCTTTTAGCTGAATGGTTTTTTGTTTTAAAATAGCGGCTTTTTGTGTTTCGCCCGATTTAAATAAATCGCCTATGTCTTTTGAAAGTTTATTGGATTCGGCTAAAATAGCGTCCAGCTCTGTTTGAATGGTCCTTCTTTCTTCATCAGCCAAAATGGTTTTATCAACCATTTCTTCGGCATTTTTAAAATTTCTTTTTGCCAAACCTTTTAAAACAGTTTCCCTGTTTTCTCTAATAAACGCTACTTGTAACATGAGTTTTATCCTTTAATTAAAAGGCAAATTTAACAAATTGTGGTTAAAAGTGGTTAATTAGTTTTACTTGATTTTATACTAACGGTTTCGTTAATGGCTGAAATGATTTGAGGAACTTCATCAATCTTAAAATTGAAGTCTATTTTAAAGGATTTTTTGGTAGATTTTGAGATATTGAATTCACCTTTTTTAATGGGGTAATAACCAGTTTCCCCTTTGCAATAGCACAATCGGCCAAAGTGCATTTTTGCATCCTTCAGGGTTTCATTGGTGAATGTTTTTGGGGAAATAACGGAATCCAATTCGGCAAAAACAATTTCAGAATAATTGCCATCTTGGGTATTTGGGATTGGTTTTCTGGTGTATATATATTTAAAAATCGTTTTATTTCCTGCAGAAATCACCGGATAAGAATTGCCAAATTCATCTTGTTTAAACTCCAAGGATTTGTTTGGAAGCAATTCAATGGTGCAGTCGCCATTTTCGGGGCAATTTAAAGTATTCACCAAAATGGCTTCATTTACCACAAAAGTAGATTTACATGACACAATAATTAAAAACAACAATGGCAGTAGTTTTTTCATTTTTGTAATTTAAGGTTTTTAAAGCTCAAACAGCGTGCCGTTTATAATTTCCAATGATTTTTGTTTGTCAATTTCCAATTGATTTTTCAGGTCGTCAACCGATTCAAATTTTTGTTCATCACGCAAGAATTTCAACACATCAATTTGAATTTTTTTGCCGTATAAATCTTTGTTGAAGTTGAAAAAATGAATTTCAATGGTTTGCTTTTTGCCTTTTACTGTTGGGTTGTAGCCAATATTCATCATGCCGTAAACGGTTTCGTTTTCGAGTTCAGATTTAACAATGTAAGACCCGGTTTTCGGCAATAATTTATAAGTTTCTTCAATAAATAAATTTGCGGTTGGAAATCCGATTTTTTCACCTAGATTTTTCCCTTTTACAATTTCTCCGGTCAGCATAAAATGATAACCCAAATAGCGGTTTGCTTCCTCGATGTTGCCAAGTTCAATGGCTTTTCTGATTTTTGTTGAACTGATGGTGATATGGTCAATTTCTTGTTGGGAAATTTTGTTTACTTCAAAACCAAAAATATTTCCATATTCGGATAATTGATCAAAATTACCTTCTCTGTTTTTACCGAAACGATGGTCGTAACCAATGATTAAATTGGAAATTTTAAGGTGGTCAACCAGCACGTTTTTTACAAAATCCAAGGCTGTTTCTTCGGCAAAATCTTTTGTGAATTCGTGTATTACTAAAATGTCCAATCCTGTCTTTTTCAACAATTGAATGCGTTCCTCAATGGTATTGATCAATTTAATATCGGCATTTTTTTGCAAAACCATTCTGGGATGCGGGAAAAAAGTCAATAAAACTGAAGATGCACTGTTTTTTTTTGCACTATTGATGAGATTCAACAACACTTTTTGATGTCCAATATGTACGCCGTCAAAAGTGCCAATGGTTACAAAAGTTTTGTTTTTTGAGGAGTAGTCGGCTAAGTTGGAATAAATTTTCAAAATTGAAAACGGGTTTGGTTACTTATGGATTACAAAAATACTTTAATTAATTAAAATGCGATTGATGTGTGTAATTAATTTGGTATTATAATTGTGCAAAACAAATTATCAATATATATTTGTGAATTAGGCATCTGGCATTATCAAAATAATTTATGAAATGCGCATAAATGAACAATCTAGTGATTACTGATGATGTTTATATTACAGACGGTCTTTTAAAAAATTATAACTCCAGATGAAACAACATTACATAAAACGGTTCCTTTTAACATTTTCTTTATGCCTGCTATTTTTTGCTGTATCAGCCCAAAATTCGGATGAATTATGGATTAAAAGTACCGGTTTTGAAAAAAGCGCCACTAAAAAATTAGACAGAAAATCCATTCCGCATAAATTTGAAAGCTATGAGTTGAATTTAAACCAGCTCAAAAGCAAGTTAAGCAAGGCGCCAAAGAGAAAAGAGAATTTAGAAAAATCGACCACCGTTTTAAGTTTTCCGAATGAAAAAGGAAAATTGGAGAAATACCAAGTTTTTGAAGCTTCCATTTTAGATGAAAATCTTCAAAAGCAATATCCGAATATCAGGTCTTATGTAGGAAAAGGGATTGACAATCCGGGTTCCACAATAAGATTTAGCGTAACGCCACATGGTTTGCATGCCATGGTTTTGGGAAATGCCGAAGGGAGCGTTTTTATTGATCCAACCACTGAAAATGGCGATTCATACATTGTTTATTCCAGCAAAAATTTACCTTCCATTGAACCTTTTGAATGTAAATTTGATGAGGTAAACACCTCTCAAAAAACAACCGCATCAACATCTTCTGCAAAAGCTGAAAATGCCAACGACGGAAAATTGCGAACTTTTAGACTGGCCGTTGCCACAACCGGTGAATATTCACAATTTCATCTAAATAGGCAAAATATTAGTCCCACCGCAACCGATGAGATAAAAAAAGCGGTAGTTTTATCGGCAATAGTCACAACAATGACCAGGGTGAACGGGATTTTTGAAAGAGATGTGTCATTAAGGATGGTGCTTGTGGCAAATAATACGAGCATTATTTTTTTGGATGCTGCCACAGATAATTTGTCAAATAACGATTCCAGCAAATTAATTAATGAGAGCCAAACGGTTATTGATGCGAATATAGGAGCTGCGAATTATGACATAGGACATACGTTTAGCACGGGAGGCGGTGGTTTGGCCCAACTAAGCGGACCTTGTAATGCCGGATTGAAGGCCAAAGGAATCACAGGATCAAGCAGCCCAATTGGAGACGCTTACGATATTGACTATGTTGCACACGAAATGGGCCATCAATATGGCGCACATCACACTTTTAACAGTGATGCAGGCGGTTGTGGCAATAATAACCGAAATAACGGAACTGCCGTAGAGCCAGGAAGCGGATCGACAATTATGGCCTACTCCGGACTTTGTGCGCCCTATAATGTTACAAATTTTGCGGATTCCTATTTTCATTTGGTGAGCATTAGGGAAATGTGGGCAAATATCACCATAGGATTTAGCAAATGCGCTTCCATTTCCGTTACAGGAAATAATGCGCCAACCCTAATTGATGTTCCAAATTACACCATCCCAAAATCTACGCCTTTTATTTTAAGTGCCTTGGCTTCAGACAGTAATGGTGATAATTTAACCTATACTTGGGAACAGTTAGATACAGAAATCACTTCTTATCCATTGGTTTCAACCGCTACCGCAGGTCCGGCTTTCAGGTCAATTCCGCCAATTGTTTCTTCAAAGCGTTATTTTCCAAATCAAACTACGGTAAATGCTGGAAATTTGTCAAATACATGGGAAGTATTGCCTTCTGTTGGCAGAACCATGAGGTTTGGGGCAAACGTTAGGGACAATAACAGCGTGGGCGGACAAACAGCAAGCAAAGAAACTGTAGTAACTGTTGCCGCAGGTTCCGGACCGTTTAAAGTTACTTCTCAATCTTTAGCCGTCACTTGGGGTGCAGGAACTGCGCAAACAATAACTTGGGATGTTGCCAATACCAATTTGGCACCCGTAAACTGTTCTTTTGTCAATATTCTTTTCTCTACGGATGGCGGTTTAACCTTCCCAACATCTTTGGCTTCAAATGTTCCAAATGATGGGTCCCAAGAAATTGTTGTTCCAAATAACGCAACAACAACCGGAAGAATTAAAGTTGAAAGTGTGGGGAATATTTTTTATTCGGTAAACACAAAAAATATTACGGTGCAAACCTCTGAGTTTATCATGAATTTTGCGGCCTATGCTAAAAATGTTTGTATCCCAAGCAATGCCATTTATTCCTTCACCTACAACACTTTTTTAGGATTTAATGCAACGACCACTTTTTCCGCCACCGGAAATCCGGTTGGCTCAACAGTAACCTTTAATCCGGCGACGGCAACAAACAACAATACCAATGTTCAAGTGACCATTAGCGGAATCAACGTTATAGGAAATTATGACATAGCCATTAAGGGAACATCGGCTTCCGTAACAAAAACTACAAGCATAAATTTAGGTGTTTACAGCGCAACAATTGTTGCGCCAACTTTGGTTTCGCCCAGTAATAATGAAATAGATGTATTAAAACCGTTTAATTTGAATTGGAATGACGATTTGAATGCAACGAGTTACGATGTTCAAATAGCTGTAGATGCTGGTTTTGTCAACATATTAGAATCTGCCAATGTAAATATAAGCACTTATACACCCCAAAATTTGCAGCCAAAGACAGTTTATTATTGGAGGGTAAAATCCAAAAATGCTTGCGGCGAGAGTGCTTTTTCAGGCATATTTAAATTTACAACCGAAAATGACGTGTGCGATACCAACAATGCTTTGGATGTACCGCTAAAAATTCCAGACAATGACGTGAAAGGAGTTTCTTCAATTATTAACATCACAACCAATAAAATCATAAGAGATGTAAATGTTACCGTAAATATTACACATCCCTGGATAGGAGATTTGGATTTGACATTAATAAGTCCCAGCGGAAAATCGGCGCTTTTAGTGACCAGCAGACAAGATGATGGTGCCAATTACACAAATACGGTTTTTGATGATAGCGCCTTAAACAATATTAGCTCGGGATCGGCTCCTTATACCGGCACTTTCAAACCGGAAGGAACATTGTCGAATTTTAATGATGAAGAATCTTATGGCGAATGGAAGTTAAAAGTTGTGGATTCAGGCCCCGATGATCTTGGGAAAATAATTAATTGGAGTATTAAAATTTGTGGAGTTCCTGTGATTAGCAATGATGACGATAAAGATGGCGTTGTTAATAGTTTAGATAAATGCCTCAACACACCATTAGGAAGTACAGTTGATTCTTTTGGCTGTCCCGGCTTCTTGCCTAAAGATAATTTTACTGTTGAAACAATAAGTGAAACTTGCCCAAATAAAAAGAATGGCCAAATTTTAATTACGACAAATCCAATATATAAAACATATAATTATTACACTATTTTTAATGAAACAAAATATAATTTCACAGATAAATTGTCTCTTAATGATTTAAATCCGGGTACTTATGATGTATGTATTATTGTTGAAGGGGGACTTTTTAAACAGTGTTATGTTGTTACAATTGAGCCAGGAACCGTAGCTAAAGTAAGCGCAAGTGTTGCATCAGGCAAGGCTTCTGTTGAAATTGAAAAAGGAACTGCGCCATTTACGGTTTTTGTAAACGGAATGGAACAATTTGAAACAAGCGCGCCAATATTTTCTGTTGATGTAAAAAGCGGTGATATTTTGGAAGTTAAAACGGCTGTTTCCTGCGAAGGAATCTATGCAAAAACCATAGATGGCATTGACGGTGTTTTGGCGTATCCAAACCCAACCAAAGATATTTTTTATATTGCGGTTCCAACTTCAGAAACAGAAGTGATTGTTGAATTGTACAATATGAATTCCCAATTGATTTCAGCAAAAAAATACCCGGTTGTTTACGGAAAAGTGCAGTTAAGTTTAGCGAACAAACCAACGGGCGTGTATATCGCAAAAGTGATTTTAGACCAACCCGTAACCCTGAAAATTATTAAACAATAAACAATGAGAAATCTTTTATATATAGCAATATTAATTATTGGTTTAACATCTTGCGGAGGTGGTGGAGATGATACTCCGCCAACACCTGTAAACACAGCGCCGACAGTACCAACCTTGGCTTTGCCCGCCAATACTTCATTGTGCATAGACAATGTGGTGAATTTTACTTGGAACGCTTCAACAGATGCTGAGGGCGGCGTTATCACTTATGAAATACAAGTGGCCAAAAACACGTTGTTTTCACCGGTTTCACATACACAAACCTCAACCACCACCAGCAAATCAATTACTTTGGAAAAAGGGATTGCCTATTATTGGAGGGTAAAAGCGACGGACAGCAAAAATGCGTCAAGCAATTATTCATCAACCTTTAATTTATACACAGAAGGCGTTGGCATCACAAACCATTTGCCATTTTCACCGGTATTGGTGAGTCCGGCTTTGAATAAAGTTGTAAAACCAGCTGACTACTCTCCTATTACTGAACTTAATGTAATTTTAGAGTGGACGGCGAGCGATGTTGACGCGAGTGACACTTTAACGTATGATGTGTATTTTGGAACAGATAAAGAAAACTTGCCAATAGTATCATTACTAAATCAAAGCACAAAAACTTATACCACACAACTTGCTGCTTCCACAAAATATTATTGGAAAGTAACGGTAAAAGACGGCAAAGGCGGACAAACAATAGGCCAAGTTTGGAGTTTTACTACGGATTAAGTTGAATTTGAAAGTTGAATATTAGGTTTTTTTACTTGAAATAACATAATAACCAAATTTCGAAATAGATTTCTTTTTTTGTGAGAAGAATTTAAAAAATTTATTAATTCAATTCAAAAAAAATAAAAATAGTTCTAAGCTTCCCTCTTTTTAAAAATCATAACTTATACATAAAAAAATTCTCTTTCCCCAGATTTCTTTATAAAAGATATTCCAAATAAACTAAATCTTTGTTAAAACCTCCAATAACATAAATTTTCAGTTTTTACAACTGTATTTAAAACCGTACATTTGTGCGATTTTAGTAAT
Source organism: Lutibacter sp. (assembly GCA_030694935.1). Lineage (GTDB taxonomy): Bacteria > Bacteroidota > Bacteroidia > Flavobacteriales > Flavobacteriaceae > Lutibacter. The sequence continues at coordinate 12,426 of JAUYUA010000023.1, forward strand.
TTGAAGAAATATATATGGACATATTAATTAAGGCTTTACAGTTTATTTTAAGTTTATCATTTTTAATTGTACTGCATGAGTTGGGACATTTTATTCCCGCAAAAATATTTAAAACCCGCGTTGAAAAATTCTACTTGTTTTTTGATTATAAATTTTCATTGTTTAAAAAGAAATTTGGCGATACCGTTTACGGTATTGGATGGATTCCGTTAGGAGGTTACGTTAAAATTTCAGGTATGATTGACGAAAGTATGGATACCGAACAAATGAAACAACCTGCGCAACCTTGGGAATTTAGATCGAAACCGGCTTGGCAGCGATTAATTATTATGTTGGGAGGTGTAACTGTGAATTTTATTTTAGGGATCTTGATTTACATTATGATCGTTTTTGTTTGGGGCGTTGAATCTGTAAAACCAACCGACGTAAAAGAAGGATTTGCAGTTCATGAAGTTTTTAAAGAATATGGTTTTAAGGATGGAGATAAAATTCTGAAATTTAATGGTGTTGAACCGTTGGATGTAACCGACGTTAACAAACATTTATTTTTAAGGGGTCTTACTTCCCTTGAGGTATTGCATGAAGACGGCACAACAGAAACCTTGGCCATACCAGAAAATATTGGAGAAGTTATGTGGGAAAAAGGAATTATGGAGCCTTTTGCCGTTCGAATTCCGCCTGTAATTGATACTGTTATTGCCGGCTCTATTGCCGAAAAAGCAGGATTATTGAAAAATGACAAAATTGTGGGTGTTAATAATATGCCTGTTGCCTATTGGCATGAATTTACGAAATTGGTTGTGAGTTCAACAGATGAGATCAATATCAAAGTTGAAAGAAATGGTGAGCCTCAAAATATCAGCGTTCAACCTGGAGAAGACAAGAAAATTGGTGTTGCCCCAAATCAATTAAATGCCGTCAACTTTCAGCATAAAAATTATTCGTTCTTAGAAAGTATTCCTAAAGGAAACTCTTTGGCCATTTGGACATTAAAAGATTACATCACACAATTTAAATATGTTTTCACTAAAAAAGGCGCTACAAGCATTGGCGGTTTTATTGCCATCGGCAATATTTTCCCGGCCACTTGGAGCTGGCAAGCTTTTTGGAGCATTACCGCATTCTTGTCGATTATGCTGGCCTTTATGAACTTATTGCCAATCCCGGCATTGGATGGCGGTCACGTGATGTTTACGTTGTATGAAATGATTACCGGCAGAAAACCAAGCGACAAATTTTTAGAATATGCCCAAATCACCGGATTTCTATTGTTAATTGCACTGCTTTTATTGGCAAACGGAAATGACGTTGTAAAACTGTTCTCGTAAAAAACTCTTAATAAGCAAAAAGCGCCAATCAATAATCTTGATTGGCGCTTTTTTATGTGCTTAATTTTTTATTTGCTTTTCGCTTTGTCTCTGTTCATTTCCCACAAATCAACATTGGTTGCTTCAACACCCAATAAGTGTTTGCTGAAATGATCGGCGGTTAACCAAAAGAAATATTCTGTCATATCGCCAAAAGCGTGGCGTTGGCCAGGCATCACCATATAATCAAATCGCTTGTTTGCTTTTATTAAGGCATCTGCCATTCTTATGGTGGCGCCGGGATGCACGTTATTGTCAACATCACCCGTAACCAGCATCAATTTTCCTTTTAAATTTGCGGCCAAGGATTGGTTTTTATCGATGTCATATTTATAAGAAATTTTTCCGTCGTCTTCCATTTCTTCTTTCACGCCGTGATGCGTTTCGCTCCACCAGCTGTTATACATAGAATTGTCGTGATTTCCTGCGGAAGAAACTGCGGCCTTAAAGAAATCGGGATAAACCAACATGGCTGCGGTAGACATGAATCCGCCACCTGAATGTCCGAAGATTCCAACTTTGTCAATATCAATAAACGGATATTTATCGGCCATTTGTTCCGCAACATATTTTTTATCGGCCAAACCATAATCTCTCAGGTTTCCATAGCCATAATTATGATACCATTTAGAACGATCTGGATGTCCGCCTCTATTTCCTAAGGTAATCACTACAAATCCAACCTGTGCAATTCGGTCGGTTCTGTTCATTCTGATGGAAAAAGATTTGTCTACCGCTTCCGTTTGCGGGCCAGGATACACATATTCTATCAACGGATATACTTTTGTGGAATCGAAATCGTAAGGTTTGTACATTACGCCGTAAAGATCTGTAATTCCGTCATCAGCCTTCATTTTAAAAGGTTCTGGAAATTTATAGCCCGTTGCAAACAATTGCGACAAATCAGCTTCTTCCAACGGCATAACCAAACTTCCTAAATTATTTCTTAATTCCGATTTCGGAACCGTATTTACCCTGGAATAATTGCTCACAAAATAAGCATTGGAATCGGCCATGCTAATTTCTGTATTGAAATCGCCCGGGTTGATGCTTTTTAAACCAGTTCCATTTAAATTAATGCGATATAAATTTGCGTAATAAGGATCTTGATTGGTGTCAACGCCATTTGCCGTAAAATAAATTACGCGTTCCTTTTCATTGATATTTTCAAAATTAGCAACGTGAAATGAGCCTTTGGTCACCTGTTGTTTTAAATTTCCTTTTACATCATACAAATAAAAATGCGCCCAACCATCACGTTCCGACCAATGCAACATTTCCTGTTCATTGTTAAACAACACCAAAGGTTTTGATTCAATATACGTGTTAAATCTTTCTTCAATCAAAACAGTCACTTCACCGGTTGCAATATCGGCAACACAAATATCCAGTTTTTTACGATCTCTGCTGATGGTGTTAAAATAGATTTTTCCTTTTTTCGACAATAATATTGAAGGTTTAAATTCATCATCGGCATTTGATTTTTTTTCCGGCGCTCGGTAAACAGATACACTTTGTTGTTTTACGGTATCTAATTTTACCTTGGTTACGCTTTTTGAAGGAATGTTAAAAATCAACAATTCATCTTTTGAAAATTCATCTTCACCCGGCATATGGTATTTATAGGTTTCTAACGTAGGTCTATTTTTGGCAACCGAATTGATTACCCACAAATCTTTAAGTGCTCTGTCATCAGATTTTTGGAAAATGAAATTTTTGGAATCGTGTGACCAAGTACCAAATATTCCTTTTCTTTCGTCCTTTTTTTCTTCTTTTGTTTCGTTATTTTCATCCCTGCTTCCGCCACCATAACCATAATTTTCAACACCGTCTGTTGTCCATTTATTTTCAACAATGGTAGAGTCTTTTTCATTTTTAACTGCTTTTAAAAAGTTTGCTTTGTCCATCCAATACAAATTGTAGTTCTTAGAAAACAGCACAATAGAACTGTCTGGAGCAATATTAGGCCAGCGTTTTAACTTTTCATCTTCCTTTTTATTGTCGATAATGGTCAGTTTATCATCACCCAATTTATACTCAAGGTGATACACTTTTTTCTCCATTTTAGGTTTCTTTTTCTTGTCCTTTTTAACAGCGGTTGAATCCTTTTCTACCTCTTCTTTTTTCTTGTCGGATTTTACATCATCATCAACAGCGATCACTTCTTCTGTGGAAGTAATTCTAAAACGAATGGCGGTTTCGTTTTTAACAAATTTAAAATCGAATTTAGGCAAATGTTGCGCATCATAAGGATCTTTGGTGATTTCTGTTAACCACTTCGCCATTTTTGCATTGTCGAATAATTTGGTTTTAGATTTTTGGTCGGCATCAACCAAATAATAATTGGATCCGGAAGTGGTTTTATACTGATACCAAAAACGATTGCCGTTTTTAAGCCAATGGGGCGCAACTGTTGTTGAATGAACCAATTTGGCCAAATTATCTGGCGAATATTTGGCTGCCAACCGATAATTGGGTGATGGCGTTAGATTGCTTTCAGCAGTTTTTGTTTGTGCGTGAATAAAATTGGTGCTTATTAAAAATAATAGGAGTAATTTATAAAATTTCATACAGAGTTTGGTTAATTAAATATTTGAGCTAAAGTTCTTTAAAACTAATCACTTATCAAAACTATAATTCATTTTTTTGCGCATTAAAGTAGGAGACAAAGTTAAATAAAATATTCATTTAACTTTGTCGTCCTCTCACACCACCGTATGTACTTACGTGTACGGCGGTTTCCTTAAAGTGTACTACGAAATAATTGTTTATAGTTCTCTGTTAGACTATAAA
>JAUYUA010000039.1 GCA_030694935.1 Lutibacter sp.
TGTTGTTGAAGTTTCGCTGGCATACCAAAGAATTCCGGTTCCTGTAGCGCTTAAATTAGCGACGGTCGGATTGTTGATTGCGCAAAAAATCTGATTTTGAGCACTTGTTGTTGGCGGCGGCGTTACGATAATGGTAACATTAACTGCCAACCTTAAAACACTTTCACAACCGGTTGCTTCAGCGGTTTGTGTTGCCCAATAAGTTGTTCCGTTTACCAATAAATCTGCCGTATTTAAAACTGTTGTGGAGGTTTCCGTTGCATACCAACGTTTTGCTGCTCCGCTTGCATTTAAATCGGCAATTGTGGCATTTTCAATTTCGCAAAAAGTTTGGTTTGCATTGGTTGTAGTTGGTGGAGGCGTTGTGTTTATAACAACGCTAACAGCCAGTCTTGAAGCACTTTCGCAGCCAGAAGTTGCGTTGGTTTGCGTTGCCCAATACGTTGAACCGCTTACTAAAAGAGCAGACGAATTTAATGCCGTTGTGGAAGTTTCAGTGGCATACCAAAGTATTCCTGATCCGCTGGCGTTTAAATTTTCGACTTTCGGACTGTCAATTGCACAAAAAACCTGATTGGTTTGTGTGGTTGTTGGAGGCAGCGGCTTAATAATTGAAACGTTCACAACCAGTCTTACAGCACTTTCGCAAGTAGAATTTGGTTCCGTTTGACTAGCCCAATAATCTTCACCATCAATCAATACTTCTGAAGGGCTTAAAGGCGTTGTGGAAGTTTCCGTATCATACCATTGAATATTGCTTCCATTAGCACTTAAATTTCCAACCTTAGCATTTTCAATTTCACAAAAAACTTGAGTGACATTGGCTGTTGTAGGCGGAGGAATAACCGTAATGTTTGCCGTTATTTTTAATCTGACCGCACTTAAACAACCAGAAGCTGGATCGGGAAGTGCGCCCCAATAATCTTCTCCGTCAACAAGTGGTTCTGCAGCGCTTAATGCGGTTGTTGACGTTTCAGTATCATACCAAACAACATTGTTTTCGTTTGTGCTTAAATCTGCGACAGTGGCTTTTTCAATTTCACAAAAAACCTGAGTGCTATTTGCTGTTGTTGGTGGTGGAACTATGGTAATTGTTACAGAAATAGTTGCAGAATCACTAGGACAAATACCTAAAATACTTGAAACAGTGTAAGTATAGGTGCCAACAGTATTTATACCCGGTTCGAAAGTTCCTAAATATCCGTTCGATAAGGCACTTGGTCCGGTCCAAATTCCTGTTGTGTTGGGAGCTCCTCCCAATAAATCAAATAAATTTGTGGTCACAAAACTCACTTCACATTCCTGTAATGAACTGCTTTCTCCTGCATCAGGAGCAGCATCTAAAACAACGGTGGTTTGTGCTCTTATAGAGCTAACGCAAGGAAAAGTAACTTCAGCCACCCAATAGTCCTCACCATTTACTAAAGGTGTTGTTGTTTTTAAAGGTGTGATTGAAGTTTCAGAATCATACCAAAGAACAGAAGTTCCTGACGACTTTAAATTGGCAATTGTCGGGTTTGGCGGATAACAAAATGATTGTATGGGTGCTGTAGTGGGCGTAATAGGATCTAATAAACTCACCATTGTAGGAAATCGAGCACTGGTACAACCATTTTCAGTTTGTTGCACCCAGTAAGTCCTTCCATTCACCAGAAGTGTTGAAAGCGGAAGAAAATTCCCTCCAATTTGGGCATCATACCATGCGATATTTTCTCCCGTTGCAGATAAATTGCCTACAGTTGGTTTGTCTATGGCGCATTTCGTAACGGCTACATCAACGTTTGTTGGGAAATCACCGTAAATACTGACAGTAACTGCCAATCTGCTTGTGCTGCAACTACCGCCGGAAATATCATCGGCGTAATAAGTTATGCCATTGACAAGAATTTCTGTGGTGCCATATAATTCTCCTCCGGAAGGCTCGTCGTACCAAACAATGGTACCGCCGGTCGCAGTTAAATTTGCAATGGTGCTGTTATTTATTTTACAAAATACCTGAGAAGCAGCTCCTGTTGGTGGTTGGTTGGTGCATTGCGAATAAGTTGAGTTATAGGTTAGTGAGAAAATAAAAATGATGAAAAGGGTAATTTTTTTCGATAAAGTGAGTAATTTTTTTTTCATTAATTGTTAGGTTAGTTAATTTTTTAAATTATAGCAAAAATTTAAAAAGTGGGAATTTTTTATCATATAAAATAAAAGCAATTTAACCAATAAAATAGCTTGCTGTGGCAGAAGTTATAAACATAGTTATTAAGATTTTTTTAAAATTTCATAGTAGTTTCTTTTTAATTGTTTCCGTACATTTGGACCTATAAAAATCAGTTTCATGAATTATCATTTTATAGCGATTGGCGGTAGCGCCATGCATAATTTAGCATTGGCATTACATCAAAAAGGAGATAATATAACAGGCAGCGATGACGCTATTTTTGAGCCATCAAAATCCAGATTAAAAGCGAAAGGTTTATTGCCAAAAGAAGAGGGTTGGTTTGAAGAAAAAATAACACCGGACCTTGATGCAGTAATTTTAGGGATGCACGCAAAAGCCGACAATCCCGAGTTGATAAAAGCAAAAAGGTTGGGAGTAAAAATATATTCCTATCCTGAGTTTTTGTATGAACAATCTAAAGATAAAACAAGGGTAGTCATTGGCGGCTCGCACGGAAAAACCACCATCACCTCAATGATTTTACATGTGCTCAACCATCACGAAATTGCGGTGGATTATATGGTTGGCGCACAGCTGGAGGGTTTTGACACGATGGTTCATTTAACCGCTGAAAATGAATTTATGGTGCTTGAAGGGGATGAGTATTTATCAAGTCCCATAGATTTGCGCCCGAAATTTCATTTATACAAACCCAATATTGCACTTTTAAGCGGCATTGCCTGGGACCATATCAATGTTTTTCCAATTTATGAAAATTACGTTGAGCAGTTTTCAATTTTTGTAAATTCAATGACCAATGGCGGAATCATGGTTTACAATGATGAAGATAATGAAGTGAAAAGGGTGGTGGAACAAGCCACAAATCCCATAAAAAAATATCCTTACAGCACGCCAAATTACCGAATTGAAAATGGTGTTACTTATATAGAAACTTCTTTGGGAGAAATGCCTTTAGAAATTTTTGGAAAGCACAATTTACAAAATTTGGCAGGAGCAAAGTGGATTTGCCAGCACATGGGCGTTGATGAAGCCGATTTTTTTGAAGCCATTGCAAGTTTTAAAGGCGCCAGCAAGCGTTTGGAAAAAATAGCAGAAAGTGAATCGACCGTGGTTTATAAAGATTTTGCGCACTCACCAAGCAAAGTGGAAGCCACAACAAATGCCGTAAAAGGCCAGTATCCCAATAAAACGCTATTGGCTTGTTTGGAATTGCACACCTACAGCAGTTTAAATGCCGAATTTTTAAAAGAATACAAAGGTGCATTAAACAGGGCCGATAAAGCCGTCGTTTTTTATTCTCCTCATGCCGTTGAAATTAAAAGGCTCGAAAAAATTAGCGAGCAGCAAATAAGAGATGCTTTTGAGCGCGAAGATTTAATTGTTTATACCAATCCAACCGAGTTTAGGGAGTTTTTATTCAACCAGAATTTTGAAAATACCGTTGTTTTGTTAATGAGTTCAGGCAATTATGGCGGACTGGATTTTGATCAATTTAAAGCGTTAATTTAATTTTTAGTTTAAAATAAAGGAGCGAATAATTCTTGAAAATAAAATCACATTTTTCTTGAGATTAATAACAATCCAATACCCACAAACATCAAAATTAATAAATTAAGAACCGTTTTATTTCCATCATATGCAGAATTTAGTTGTGGGCAGCATTGCAAATATCTTACTCTCATTTGCATTTTGTTATTATGTTTTAAAAATACAGAATTACTAATTCTTTGCCCAGTTCCTGAAAAAGTTTTCCCTTCAACATTAAATTCATAACCAAACAAATAGGTATATTGATTTCTTATGGTTTCATTTCGTTCACCGTATTCTTGTCGATAACTTGTTACTTTTGCATTTATTTCAGTTCCAAATAAAGCTAAAGTTCCTAAAAATAGGCTATAAATTAGGAATATTGAGCCGACAGATATGATAAGCCATTTCCCGAAATTTGAAGGTTTGGATATTGCCATATTCTTTTATGGTTTTGAACGGATATTCAAAATTATGAAAAATAGATTGTTTATTATTTTTTTTGAAAGAATAAAAACTTGTTGTAAATTTAGAATCATATTTATCTATTTGATATATATATAGATAAATATGATTTCCATAAACACTAACTACTAAATCCACTTTTATTATTCTGATGTTAATTATATTTAATAATTATAATTATGAAATTATATGTTTATTTAGTATTTGTCCTTTTCCTATATACTTTTGAAGTTTTTCCTCAAGAAAATCCAATGGATGTTACCGTAAGGCCTGACAAGATGTTGGAGTGGAATCGTTTACCTAGCGATGCTGAAATAACAGACGCGGTTAGAAATTTACAGACTGAATTAACGCAAGAGATCAGTGTAAATGGCGTGCAGGTTGACAGTAAAAGAGTTGAATTATCAGAAGTGATAAAATCACATAACAAATTATTGGCGGGTAAAAGAGAGCCTTGGACTATTTCAAGTGCTAAAATTTTTGGAGCTATTATATCCCAATATGGAACTGCTGTAAGAGGTTATTCACTGCTTCAAAATGGGCAAACAGGAAAATTTGGATTTGTTTATGGATATATGGGAAGTTATAGACCAAAATCTATTTCCGAAGCGTATAATGACAGTTATAATGGGATTAAAAATTCAGAAAATGGGGCTTTCGGTTTTGCTCCGCCAATGGGTTCTGGTAACGATAATTCAAATATTTCAGGAACTGATATTGAAGGAATTGTTTCAACCGAAGGAGAAGAAGATGAGATCCCTTGGGAACTTGTTGTAGGAGGTTCCATTGCTGTTGCTGTAGCTGCTATTTTAAGAAAAATATTAAAAAAAGGCGCAGTTGCAGCGGGCAAATCTGCCTCAAAATCCAATAAAAATCAAAAAGAACAAAAGGAAGAAGAAAACGAGGAAGAAGTACATTATATATTACAACTTAATAAAGAAAGCTTTCAACTCAAACTTAACGAACCAGAAACCTTAGAAGCTCGGGTATGGAAAGTTACCGCCAAAGGAGAAAAACAATGCAATGCGAACATCCAAATTCAGAATTCTGAAAAAGCCCTTAATGTAAATCCAACAAACGGAGTGGGAAGTTTAAATGTGCAATTGTTATTGCAAAAACAACCTAAAGAAGCTAATTTTAGCATATTGGTGGCTGCAAATGCAGAAGGTCACGAATTTCAAAGAGCTGTCAATATTCGACCTTTTGGAGAAATGCAAATTGTAGTGGAAACCGCTCCTGACAACAAACGTTCTTTACGTCCAGACACATTTCAAACAATTGCTTGCTATGCCCAAGTTGTGGATGAAAATGGTAAAAATATCCCTGATTTAACTGAAAAAATTAAATTCGATCCTAAAAGTGATTGGATAGATATGTCGGAAACTGTTAGTGACAATGATAAAATGGGTGTTAATATTGGTTGTACCAATCCTAATCCCAACGCTGCAGTTTCAAATCCGCCAAATTCTGTTACCTTAAGCATTACTATGGATGAAGTTGTAGAAGGCGAAGAACCTTTAAAAACCGATTTGGTGATTACATTATTAGATTGCAAATTGGAAGTTGAAATTACTGAATGTTCTTTTCCTGTAACTGATGAATTAAGCGAAATTATATTTAATGCGTATATAGAAAACCCAGATGGAGATGAAGATTGGAATTTCAGCGGTGAATATCGTAAAGGAATTGATCCTGATGAACCATTGACGGAAATTAGTATTAGCAAAAAATCAGAAACTGAAGTTACAATAACACTTACAGGCCCTATTTTAAAACCTGGCGGCAATGAAACTTTTTTAAATAAAACTTTAGTTATTTCCGCGGCACAAGGCGAAGAAAAACCATTGGAAAGACATATTTCGGTAACAGTTTCTCAAGTTGGTTTGTTTATAAAACATGGCATAGAAGGTAAAAACGAGTTGATGTTTACCGCAAATAAACCTTTTGAATCAAATCTAGATTTTGCACTGTACAAATTTGATAAAAACACCAATCAAATATTGGTTGACGAAAAAGGATTGGAATATCTAACCTTCGAGTTACAAAATGAAGAACAGGAAATCGTCAATTTTGAAAGTGTATTAAAGCCCTCATTTTCATTTGATAAATTAGTGACAAATATTCCTTATGGACGTTACAATTTTAAAACTGAAGAAGATATTCCAGGTTTTGGGGATATCAAAACCTTGAATTTTTTAGTAAAAGCACCTTTAGGAATTGATGATGATCCAGAAGCTTTTGAGGAGCTATTAAAAGTAAGAGTCAGAACATTTGGCATAGGAAAAGAATTTCCTGAATGGGTAGAAGCTTATGAACAATGCAAACATATAATCAATAATTATGTGCCAATAGGTGAACCTCGAAATAAATTAAATGATTTGTTGGAGCAACGTAAACATACCTTAGGTGCCGAAGGATTGACCGAATTGAGAAACAGAATTTGGAAAATAGCACAGGATTTAATATTGGCGGAAGGAGCAGAAGGTTATAAAAGTATGGAAGTTTGGGCAAACCGAATTACCGTGACTTTAGAATGGACAGAATGGGCCGGAGATTTGGCTTTCAATGCATTGGCAGCTTATTATTTAAAAGGTGTTGGCGCTATGGGAGCAAGTATGGTAAAAGGAGGAATGATAGAAGCGTTGAATTTCTATATCTATGATAATGACAAGGGTTGGGATGTTTTTGCTGATAGACAATATGAAAAAATTATTCCTTTTTTAATGAATGTTGCCAAAGGCAGAATTATAAGTGTAGAAAATATTGAGTTGGTTGTTAAAAAGAATAAAGTTTTAGCATGGACTATTTTTATAAGTTGCGAATTTTTATACAATTTGTATCAAACAAAATCTGTTGTTGAAGCAGCTAAATTAACTGCCGCTCAACTGCGTGATGAATTAATTATGCGAAAACTCACTGCCCAACTTCAGAAAAATGCTTTAAAATACAATATCAAAATTGCAACACCAGATGAAGTTTTAGATGATTTAGTAAAAAGTGTAAAAACGGTAAATGGTGAAGAAATCATTGATCCAAAAAAATTATTGGAATTTATGCGCGATCCTGCTGCAGTGAGAACCATTAAAAATCATGGAACGGAATGGATGAAAAAAGTTTTTGAAAAATCACGGAATAAAATCTATGAAAAACACGATGCAGACCTAAAAAAATACATTTCCGAGACGTATAAATTGGATCCAAAAGATGTGAAGATAGATGATTTCAGGACACCAGGCACAGATGGTAAAACAAATCTTAATACCGATAGGGATTATAGGGTTTTACGAAAAGTGAAAACCAAAAATGGCAATGTTTGGATAGAAGTTCAAAGTCCAAATTGGAAACAAAAGTCGTATGAAATTTTTGGAGAAACAACAGGAAAACCTTTTGGAGTTGATGCTAAAGAATGGGCAGATAGGCACCAACAAAGAGGAACTGATCGTTTCGATTCTGAAGCAAGTAAAGATTATGCAGATAATACTTATAATCCAGATACAGGTGAAATTAATAGAAATAAACCCAATATTTTACAGGTAAAAGAAGGTAAAGGACGCTTGATAGATTCTGAGGAATTGGGAAATATGTATAAAAATAAAGTAAACCACGCCTTAGAACCGGGAATGGAGCCAGAAGCATTTGCACAAGCTAAAAAAGGGGTTGATACTTTAAAAAAAGTGAGAGATGGTTATGGCGTTCAAGGTTTAGATGTTCCTGAAATTCCGGATAAATTAAAAAAAGCCATGGACATTGTAGAAAAAGCTCATGTAGATGTAAATGCAACACCTGAACATATTGAAATGCTTAATAAACAGCTAAAAGATTTGGACTATAAAAATATAGGAGATGTAGCCAAAGATATGGCAGATAGTTTCAAAGATTTAAAAAAGCACGACTCAAATGACCCTAGACAGGTAATTTTTGGTTGGTAATAATAAGATGAATTTAATATAATTTATAAATCATAATTAAAGATGTCCTATTGCACAAATTGTGGTACAAATAATCCTGTGGAAGCTAAATTTTGTCCTTCTTGCGGAACTAAAACTATTCTTAAAACTAAGAATAAATATCTTACCGGATATAAAGAAAAGATGTACAAAAATACGGTGATGTCTTTAAAAAATGAAGGACGAAATTTTGCTGAAAGCAAGGTTAAAGAAGCGTTTAATTCCTTAACAAAAAGACCAACAAATATTTCAGAAAAAACCCAAAATATGTCAGAGGTTTTTAAATCCACAAAAAAAATAGAAACAAAACAGACCGATAATATTTCAAAAGCAGGAGGAATAACTATTTGGACTTGGATTTATTTGATTATCAATGTATTATTAGTGTATAACGGTTATATAATAGATACAATTTTAGGTACTTTATTATTTTCAGTTATAGTTTTGTTGTTTGTGTTTTTAAGAAGATCCAAACCCAATCCATACAATTGGTTGGTCAAAATTATCTTGGTATTACAAATAGCTTATTTAGTTTTAGTGTTGCCAGAAGGAATCTTGTACCTTGGAATAAACACTTTGCTTTTAATTGGAATATTTATTACAGACTTTATTCTATTATTTAAAGGAAATAAGAAATAATAATATGTCAAAACATTGTTCAAATTGTGGTGTTGAAATTATTGAAGGAGCTAGTTTTTGCAGTAAATGTGGTGCTCCTATAGAAAATATTAGCATACAAAACGATAAAGATGATGATATTCTTATTGAAGAAAGTTTGAACCAACCAAATAAGGAGCTGCGTATTTCTAAAATACTAGTAGGAGTTTTAGTTTTAACAGTTCTATTTTTTATAGGTAAATCATTTTTATTTGACTTTGAACCTATAGAAAAGTCTTTTTCTATAACAGAACAATTATCGAAGCTGGAAGGTAAGTGGCACGATCCAGCAGCTATTTTACTTGGTGATAAAGATGCCATAATTATTTTAAAAAGGAAAGGTGAAATAATTACTGGTAAAGATAAAAAAGGGTTGTATAAATTTAAAATAACGCCCTTTGGGTCAAATAATTACCAAGCAATTGTGATGGCGCAAAATAGGGAAAGTGATTTTTCAGTGCATTTTTATGAAGAAGAGAATAAATTGGTGTTTTTTAGTACGTTAACTAAAAGCAGTTGGTATCTCAAAAAAATTAAATATTAAAATTATGAATTTCTGTACAAATTGTGGACAAAAATTAGTTGAAGGAGCGAAGGACTGCCCTAATTGTGGTGAGAAAATGGGTTTGTTAAACAAGAAACAAGAAACACCAGATTCTTCGATACAAAAACCTGTTTCAAGACAAAGCTCAATCATAAAACCAAGTGATTTAGACCAAATTAACAAAACAATTAGTTTAAAAAACAATCAAAAAAGAACGGTCAATAAATCTTTGATTGTGGCGTTTTTCTCTTTAGTAATTACTGTTTTACCATTTTATAATAATAACCCCTTAACAGGTTTTTGGACAATCGCATTTATTGGAATGTTTGTGTTTCTGTCGGCTATTATTGTTGCTTTTATTTTTAAAAGTCGTGCCAAAAAATTGCAAACTTTGATAACAGGGGAAAATGTTTTGGCGTCTTGGAAGTTCAATGAAGATGATAAATTGGGGTATGTAAACTATCTTTTTGAAAATGAAAAGGCTAAAAACAAAGGAATTTTTTGGGTTACATCAATATTGATTGTCGTTATTTTTGGAGTCTTTATACTTGTTATAAATGAGGGAAAAGCAGTTATGTTATTAGTAATGTTTGCGTTGATTGGGTTTATAGGATTATTTGCTTTTGGAATGCCCATATATTATAAAACCAAAAATTTAAATGGAGATGGAAATGTATTGATTGGTAAAAAGTTTGCTTATATCAACGGATTTTTTCACAATTGGGATTTTCCGCTTTCAGGAATTAAAAAATGTCGTGTAATTAATGAACCATTTTATGGATTGCATATTCAGTATTATTATACCGACAGAACTTTCACCAATACTGAAGAATTAAATATTCCGGCACCACAAGAGCTAGATTTAAAACACGTCATAAATGAATTGAAAGGTTAGTTCCTGCTAATTTTACCTTTTTAAAATTTAAACCTTTGAGCAATGGCCTATTCTTTAAAAATTTACGACCCAGCATTTGATATTTATTTAAAAAACACAAAAGATTACAGATTTCAATTTGCTTTTGCCTTAGCTATAATTGCAATTGCTGGATTTTATCTTTATGGAGAAATGAGTGATGAAATGGAGAATCCTGAAGCTTTGTATATAGGATTAGGAATTGGTGGAATGTTTTTTTTGATAGGTGTTTTTTCTGCTTTTTCAGGAAAGAAAGAGCAAACTTGGGATGGGGAAGTAGTTGAAAAAGAAATAATAGAAAAGGAAAAAAAAGTAGAGTTTATAGTTTATTTTGAAGATAATAGACAAAGACGACAAGAAATAAGAACTGAAAATGATGCTACTCTTTATAATTATTTTAAAATAGGTGAAAAAGTTCGGTATCATGGAAAATTAAAAACATACGAAAAATTCAATAAATCGGGCGATGATATTATTTTTTGTAATGCATGCTGCTTTATGCATGATATTGAAGATATTATGTGTAAAAATTGTGGCTGTCCTTTGTTGAAATAAATTTGGCCTAAGACAAGCATAATCTAAATTTTATGCAATTCTTTTATATGAAGGTATTAACCTTAAGGCGGATTGGATTTTGATCAATTTAAAGCGTTAATTTAATTTTTTCTCCAGAAGAAAGGCGTAAATAAAATTAATACGGTAAACAATTCCAGCCTTCCAATGAGCATTAAAAAGGAACAAATCCATTTTGCGCCTATGGTTAAATGTGCATAATTATAAACAGGACCTACCGTTCCAAATCCAGGGCCAATGCCAGCTAATGAAGAAGCTGTGGCTCCAAAGGCTGATTCAAAATCCAATCCAAAAAAAGTTAATGTTATGGAACTTACTATAAAAATGAGCATATACAATACAAAAAAAGGCAAGATATTGTATATGATATTTTTAGGGACGCCCACACCGTTATATCGAACCGGTATTATGGCATTTGGATGCAATAATTTTTTGAATTCATAAAAAGTATTTTTTATCATAATGATATGACGAACAATTTTAACACCGCCACTTGTTGAACCTGCTGATCCTCCAATAAAAAATAAAGAAAATATCAGCATCGTGGCGAGCGAATTCCACATAGTGTAATCTGCCGTAATAAACCCGGTTGTTGTTAAAACCGATGTCACCTGAAAAGCTGCATGCCTAAATGCGCTTTCTGTTTCACCCCAGGGTTTTGGGTGATTGACGGCAGTTACCAAATTCGGATCTTGAAAGTTTATGATGATAATGGTGATCACCATAATTACACCAAATAGTCCAAAAAAGTAATATTTAAACTCTTCATTGTTAAAAACCCTGCTAATTTTTCCTTTTAAAGCAAAATAGATCAATACAAAATTGGTGCCTGCAATAAACATAAAGAGTATGATAATGTATTGTATGATTGGATAGCCGTTCCAATAGGCGACACTTGCATTTTTTGTTGAAAATCCGCCGGTGCTCATCGTTGCCATCGCATGGTTAATGGCATCAAACCAGTTCATTCCGGCAATTTTAAGAAGAAGGAATTCAGTAATGGTCAGTAAAAAATAAATAATCCACAATCTTTTAGCAGTTTCTGTTATTCTTGGATGTAATTTATCTGCCGATGGTCCTGGTGCTTCAGCCATAAAAAGTTGCATTCCTCCAATGCCCAACATAGGTAAAATAGCCACGGCTAAAACAATAATTCCCATACCGCCAATCCAATGTGTGGCACTTCGCCAAAATAAAATTCCTTTTGGCATCACTTCAATATCAGTTAAAATAGAAGCTCCTGTGGTTGAATATCCCGAAATAGTTTCAAAAAAAGCATTGGTATAAATAGGGATGGTATCCGTAAAAACGTAAGGTAAAGTCCCGGTAAAACTTAACATAAGCCATCCTAAAGTAACAATGAGATAACCTTCTTTTTTCCCAAGGTTTTTTTTGGCGTTTCTATTGAAAAACCACAATATAAAGCCAATGGAAATGGTGGTAATCCCAGCATAAAATATTTCCCATTTTTCAAATTCGTCATAATAAATGCTGAAAGGGACCGCAAATAACATAAATAAGCCGTTTAGCATAGAGGTTAAACCTAAAAAGCTAATGATGATTTTTATGTTAAGATGCTTCATAATTAGTTAAAAAGCTTTTCAACCGTATTAATGGCTTCCGGCAAACAAAACACTACCGCTTTATCACCTGCCAATATTTGAAAATCACCAAATGTCATCATCGCGATTCCATTTCTGATGACTCCTCCAAAAACAGCTTTTCGGGTAAGGTTTATATCCTTTATTAAGTTTTTGGTAACCAAAGAATTTTCTTTAACCCTAAACTCCAAAACTTCCGCATCAACATTGTGCAAGTTTGCAAGTTTTAGCACTTCGCCTTTGCGAACATATTTAAAAATTGCGCTTGCGGCCAATAATTTTTTATTGATTAAAGTGTCAATTCCTATGGTTTGGGAAATGTTGATATAATCCATATTTTCAACCAAAGCGATTGTTTTTTTTACGCCCTTTGATTTTGCCACAAGGCACGACATAATATTTGTTTCCGAATTGCCTGTTACGGCAACAAAAGCGTCCATTTCTGAAATATTTTCTTCTTCCAGTAATTCAACATTTCTTCCATCTCCGCAAATAATTAAAGCATTGGGCAATTTTTCCGCGACATCCTTCGCTCTTTCTTTTTCTATTTCAATTAACTTGACATTAAATTTATGGTCGCATAAATTTCTTGCGGCTTTAATTCCAATTTTGCCGGCACCTAAAATCATCACGTCTTTTACATCAAACGGCATTTTTCCCATCAATTTATAGAGTTTTTTGATGCTTTCTTTTGGTGCGGAGAAATAAATTTGGTCCTTGGCATGATAAACGGTATTTCCTCTGGGAATTATGGTTTCACTGCTGTTTTCGGGTTTAATGGCGATGGTAATAAATGCGACATCAGGGAAACGTTCACGACCTTGCTGAACCGTTAAATTTATGAGGGGTGACGTATAATCTAAAGTGCTGCCTAAAATATTTAAGGTTCCGTTTTCAAATTCAATCGTATCGTTAAATGCTGATTGATGCAACAATATTTTAATCTCATCGGCCGCCAGTTCCCCCGGGGAAATCATACTGTCAATGCCTAGTTCGGCAAAGTCAATTTCCGAGTTTACCGTAAATTCATGGTTTGAAACTCGCGCAATCGTTTTTTTTGCGCCCAATTTTTTTGCCAGTACGGCTAAGGTGAAATTTGTGTTTTGGGATTCTGTCACCGCTAAAAAAATATCGGCCTTGTCAATATTAATATCTCTTAAAAGCTTTATGGAAGTGGCATCTCCTTTTTTGGTGATAACATCAATATGGTTGCTTGCATACTCAAGTTTTTCGGCGTTGGTGTCAACTAAATAAATGTCTTGCGACTCGAAAGAAAGCAGTTTTGCCAAATGGAAGCCAACATCTCCCGCACCGGCAATAATAATTTTCATATACAGAATATTTTGACAAAGATATAATCTTATATTTGATAAAAAAATTGTCATGAATTACGAAAACAAATCGGTTTCTATTAAATCGTGGGCTGAAGATGACAGACCCCGTGAAAAATTAGTGCTCAAAGGAAAATCGGCATTGTCTGATGCCGAATTAATTGCAATTTTAATTGGTTCGGGGAGCCGAAATGAAAGCGCGGTTGACTTGTCAAAAAGAATTTTGGCTTCAATAGACAATAATTTAAGCAAGCTTGGAAAATTGTCTGTTGCCGATTTGCAAAAATTTAAGGGAATAGGTGATGCCAAAGCAATTTCTATCATCACGGCATTGGAACTTGGACGAAGAAGGAGGATTGAAGAAGCCTTGATTTTACCCCAAATTACTGGCAGCAGAGCCATTTTTGACATTATGCAACCGCTGATTGGAGAATTGCATCACGAGGAATTTTGGATTGTTTACTTAAACAATTCCAACAAAATTTTGCACAAAGAACAGTTAAGCAAAGGCGGGTTAACAGGCACTTTGGTTGATGTAAGGCTGGTTTTTAAAAAGGGAATTGAACTATTTTCAACCGCCATTATTTTATGCCACAACCATCCATCGGGAAAATTACAACCCAGCCAGGCAGATAAATCCATCACCAGTAAATTGAAACTCGCCGGAGAAACATTGGACATAAAAGTGCTGGATCATATAATTATTACCGAAAATGCGTATTTTAGCTTTGCCGATGAAAATTTGTTGTAAGATGGGAGACGGGAGACGGGAGACGGGAGACGGAAGACCGAAGTTTAAAGTTTTTAAAATTTACAGATGAAGTCGAGCAAACTAATACAAATAAACAAATACACGATTAAACAATTACACGCTTAAACGATTACACAATTAAACAATAAAATAAATGCTGCTTATTTATACGCATAAAATAACGCCAAGGATCAATTATATCTTCAAACATTTTTTTGGCAGAATACTTAAAATCCCCGTGACATTTACTACTAAAGTCAATGAGTTTGTGGCGCATAACGGGCCAAAAATAACTTATTCAAAATCGCCTTTGGGTGGTGAGTTCTTTATTCGAAGCCACGATTTATTATTTGAACAGGGAATCAATGATATTGATATCAAGATTTATAAATGGGATGACGTGCCTTGTTTTTTTCCTACCAAAGATTCTTCAATGATTCCGTTTGATATTTTTGCCGCAAGTTTTTATCTCATCAGCAGGTATGAAGAATATTTGCCCCACGTACAAGATGTACACGAAAGATTTGCGGCTGGAGAAAGTTTGGCATTTAAAAATGGATTTCTGGAAAAACCGGTTGTTGATATCTGGGCTTTTAAGTTTTTGGAACTGCTAAAAATCAAATTTCCAAACTATAATTACATCAAAAGAGATTTCAAATTAATATCAACCATCAATGTTGATATGGCTTATATATACAAGCATAAAGGCGTTGTGAGAACAACGGGCGGATTTTTAAAGGATTTGTTGAATTTAAAATTCGTAAATTTTAGAAACAGGTTGCTGACCATTTTAAATTTCAGGGAAGATCCTTATGATACTTTTTCAACCCTGCTGAAAATTAAAGGAGAAAATAAAGTACAAACGATTTTTTTCTTTTTAATTGGAGATTACACCACCTTCGACAAAAATATTTCATCTTCAAATATCAATTTTAAATCCCTCATAAAATCTGTGGCAGATTATGCGCAAGTTGGTTTGCTGCCTTCCTATTTTACTTTTAAAAATGGTGAAAAGTTAAAAAAAGAAAAATTGAAGTTAGAATATATCGTAAACCGGCCGGTAATTTGCTCGCGCCAGCACTATTTGCGTTTGAGTTTGCCGGATACCTACCAAAATTTATTGGATATTGATTTGAAGGAAGATTATACCATGGGCTATGAAAAAGCCGCTGGTTTTAGGGCAAGCACCTGTACGCCATTCTATTTTTACGATCTCGATTTTGAAATTCTGACGCCTTTAAAAATATTTCCTTTTGCATTTATGGACACTACTTTAAAGCAATATATGCAACTCTCAAATGAAGACTGTTTGGCCAAAATTTTAGCCTTAAAAAATGAAGTGCAAAAAGTAAACGGCACTTTTATTTCGATTTTTCATAATGATACTTTATGTGAAGAGGAGTATTGGACTGGCTGGACAGCTATTTATAAAGCAACTGTAATTTAACGGTATCCTAATTTTTACCTCTTAATTTTGTTTATAAATTAGTCCAAATCATAAAATTTATGTTTGGTTTTTTTAATTTTAAATGCAATTTAAGTACATTGTGCAAAATAGTATAAATGAAACGAGCCATAACAGATTTTGATACACAGCAGAATGATTAATGGCGACCAGCCGGCAGGCGGGCAAGCTGCATCTGTACCAATAAAAAATAAAATGTTAACAGATGAAACGAGCCATAACAGATTTTGATACACAGCAGAATGCTTAATGGCGACCAGCCGGCAGGCAGGCAGGCAGGCTGTATCTGTACCAATAAAAAATAAAATGTTAACAGATGAAACGAGCCATAACAGATTTTGATACAAAGCAGAATGATTAATGGCGACCAGCCGGCAGGCGGGCAAGCTGCATCTGTACCAATAAGAAATAAAATGTTAACAGATGAAACGAATTAAGCATATATTTTTCGATTTAGACCATACGCTTTGGGATTTTGAAACCAATTCTGACATCGCTTTTGAAACCGTTTTTAAAAAACATCAGGTAAAAGCCGATCTTCAAAAGTTTTTGAATTATTACAGAGGCATTAATGAACATTATTGGAAACTGTACCGAGAGGAAAAAGTAACCAAGGAAGAAATGCGATTGGGCAGGCTAAAAGACACTTTTGTAAAGATTAACGAAAATTTTGACATCCAGCTTTTAGAGAACTTGTCAGTCGATTATATCACATTTTTGCCTCACCACAACCAACTTTTTGAAGGCGCCCACGAAATTTTGGAGCATTTGTATGTGAATTACAAACTGCATATCATTACAAACGGATTTAATGAAGTTCAGTATAAAAAGTTAGAAAACTCCGATCTAACTAAGTATTTCGATAAAATAATTACTTCTGAAGATGCCGGCGTAAAAAAACCCAATCGCATTATTTTTGAATATGCTTTGGAAATCACAAAAGCGGTTTCCTCTGAATCAATTATGATTGGCGACAACTGGGAAGCCGATATTATGGGTGCAAAAGATGCAGGATTTGATGTTATTTTTTGCAATTTCAACGCACAACCTGTTTCAGAAAACATTAAATCGGTCACCAATTTAATGGAGATAAAACGCTTTTTGTAAGCATACAAAACAAATTATGAAGAATATAAAAATCAATAAAATTACGGTAACGGCATTGGTCATTTTATCTTTAATGGGTTGCACTAAAGACGTCGATTTCAACCAACTTGATGATGCCAGTATTCACACCACATTTATTTCTACCTTAATTTATTTAAACCTGACGGCACCCGATTTTCTGAATGATTTAAATCAAGAAATTAGAGTCACAAGCGATTTTATTGAACCTCCAATTACAGATGAGACGAAGCCTTATTTGGAAAAAGTTGAATTTACCGTTATCACAAAAAATACTTTTAACAGGAATTTTAAGCTCAGTATCACTTTTTATGATGCGCTTGGCACGCCAATTTATGTTTTGCAACCCATTATAAATGTGCCTGAAAATTCATCAGAATTAACCACAATTGTTGAAATTCCCAAAACTGATATTCCTTATATTTACAACACCAAATACTTTGTATTTTCTATTATCCTCTCGCCAAGCACTGACGGCAGCGTAATTTTAATAAGTGACACTTCAAAATTTGATTTAAAATCTTCGGCCAAATTGTTTTTTAACTATCGCAAAATATGAGAAAATACAGTTTAATTATTTTTCTTCTTCTTGTCTTTGCAATAGGTTACACTCAAAATAAGCAGGTTTTATATGATTTTGCCGGTTTGCCCCAAACATTGCTTTTAAATCCGGGCGCTGAGGTTGAAAATAAATTTCATGTTGGCATGCCATTGTTTTCGCAAGTAAGTGCGCAAGGCGGTTTTACCGGATTTTCAACCTATGATATTTTTGCCGATAATGGCATTGATATCAACGATAAAATTAAAGCCGCGGTGAATAAGTACGGAACCGCTGAATTCGTCGCATTCAATCAGCAATTAGAATTGTTGAGCGGTGGATTTAGATTGCCAAACAATGATTATTTAAGTTTTGGCTTTTATGAGGAAGTGGATTTTTTGGCAAAAATTCCGCGTGACATGGTCGATTTATTTTATGAAGGAAACACGGTAATAGACAGGCAATATTCCATTAAAAAATTGGCTATAAGAGCAGAAATGGTTGGGGTGCTTCATGCGGGTTTGTCAAAAAAAATTAATGAAAAGTGGAATTTAGGCATTCGCGCAAAAATATACTCGGGGGTTTTTAACATAAATTCAAAATCAAATTCCGGTTCATTTTATACAGAAGAAGGAACTCACAATATTTATAGGCAACATTTAGATAATGTAAATTTTTTAATGCAAACCTCGGGCGTAATTTTTCATGATGGCGAGGAAATTGACGGCTCTTATGTGAAAAGTAAATTGCTTTTTGGAGGCAATCTTGGTTTTGGAGTTGATGTTGGATTTACGCATCATTATTCAAAACAATGGACCATTACCGGAAGCATTTTGGATGTGGGTTTCATAAATAATTCAAAAAATGTGGAGTCTTTCATTGCAAAAGGCGATTATCAGGTTGAAGGTGTACAATTGAGTTTTGATCCCGATAATCCTGAAAATTATTGGGGCGATTTAAAAGATGATTTCGATAACAGTACCGTGTTGGATACTTTATATAAAAGTTACATTTCTTTTCGCCCCGTTAAATTAAATGGTTCGGCCAGTTATTCATTCGGACAAAAATATGATGATTGCCGATTCTTTACTGACCGGGGATTGTATGTAAATAAAATGGGATTTCAGCTGTTTTCAACTGTTGGCGCAGTGCACTCTTATATAGCTGGAACCTTATTTTATGAGCGATGGATCAATAAATATTTGCAAGCAAAACTCACTTATACGGCCGATCCTTACTCGTTTTCAAATCTGGGTTTTGGTTTGTCAACTAAAATTGGGATATTTAATACGTATTTTGCGGCAGATAATTTATTAAGTCTTCAAAATATTTACGATGCTAAAAGCGCAAGTTTTCAATTGGGCATTAATTTTATTTTTGAGGATAAAAATTAGTACATTTACAAAAATCAACGAAAATATAATTCGATCACTGCAACAAAATTACTGCCATTATGAAAAAAACATTCTCAATCAGTTTATTTTTGATTTTCAGTTTTTCTGTGCTGTTTGCGCAAAAAAACATCAATTCCTATAAATATATTTTGGTTCCGAAGCAATTTGAGTTCCAGAAATCAGCAGACCAGTATCAGCTAAATTCTTTGACCAAATTTCTTTTTGAAAAATCGGGTTTTACCGTATTGTTTACTGATGAAAATTTTCCTGCCGATTTGGCCGCAAATTCATGTTTGGGTTTAAAAACCCTAATTAATAATGATTCGGGGCTTTTCAGCACAAAAATGAATGTGGAGTTAACAGACTGTTACAATCAAACAATTTTTTCAACCAAAGATGGCCGTTCAAAAGAAAAGGATTACAAAACGGCCTATCATGAAGCCCTCAGAATGGCTTTGGCAGATATTGAAAATTTGAATTATGTGTATGACGGAAGTATAATAGCCAGTGAAAAAAAGAATGATGACAATAAGTTTGAAATTGAGAAATTAACCGTTAAGGAAAAAATTCCGGCGGTTGAGGTTAAGGAAGTTGCCGAAGCTCCAAAAGTTAAGGAAACGCCTCCAATGGCCATAGCCAAAAAAATTGAAAAAAAAGAAGCCAAAGAAGAAAAACCAGAAACCGTGAAATCGTTTGTGATTCCTGTGGTAAATTCCATAGAAGGCAAATATTTAGTCGATAAATGGGGCGAATGTGTCATTTCGCAAAAAGAAGGTTATTATGCATTTGTTGGCGGCGACGAAAAATTTGAGTTTGCGGCTATTTACAAAACGTCTATGCCTAATTTATTCATTATAAAATGGGCCGCGTTTAAACAACCTCGATTGCTTGAATTGGATCTACAAGGAGATTTGAAAGTGGAGGACGAAAGTGGCGAAAAAATTTTTAAAAGAGTGCAATAACACTGAGGTTTTTACAAAAGATATTCTATGGAACGAACAATTGTTTCCATAAAAAAAGCGCGATTGAAAACAATCGCGCTTTTTTTAATATTTTTATAAACCTAATTTGCTCTAAATTTTAATCGTGCAGCATTGCCCATAAAGTGTCTTTTAATTCGAGTAACCCTTGTTGGGCAACTGATGAGATAAAAAGTGTTTTAATTCCTTTAGGCAATTCTTTAATAATTTCAGCTTTCAATTCCTCATCCAATAAATCGGATTTTGAAATGGCAAGCAACCTGGTTTTATCCAGCAATTCGGGATTGTGTTGTTTTAACTCATTCAATAAAATATCATATTCTTTTTTAATATCGGCAGAATCAGCGGCAATTAAAAACAATAAGATAGAGTTTCGTTCAATATGGCGTAAAAAGCGATGTCCCAATCCTTTGCCATCGGCTGCTCCTTCAATAATGCCGGGAATATCTGCCATTACAAAAGTTTGGTAATCTCTATATTCCACAATGCCCAAATTGGGTTTTAAAGTGGTGAATGCGTAATCTGCAATTTTAGGTTTTGCGGCAGTAATTACAGAAAGCAATGTCGATTTTCCTGCATTTGGAAAACCAACCAAACCAACATCGGCCAATACTTTTAATTCCAGCTGAAACCAGCCTTCTTTCATATCGATGCCTGGCTGCGCAAATCTTGGTGTTTGATGGGTAGAAGACCTGAAATTCCAGTTTCCCAATCCGCCCATTCCGCCATCAAGCAAAATTTGTTCTGGATTATCGTGGGTAATTTCAAATATAATCTCCTGTGTTTCGCCATCTCTTATGATGGTTCCCATAGGAACTTCTATAAAAACGTCTTTACCGTCTTTTCCGGTACTTCTTTGTTTGCTGCCATCGCCGCCGTGATCGGCTTTAAAGTGTTTTTTGAATTTTAGCGGAAAAAGTGTCCACATATTTCTGTTTCCTCGAACAATCACGTGTCCGCCTCGTCCGCCGTCTCCACCATCCGGGCCACCTTTGTCAATGTATTTTTCCCTATGTAAATGCGTAGAACCGCGTCCTCCTTTACCGGATGAGGCATATATTTTTACATAGTCAACAAAATTTTCTTCAGTCATTTTCGTATAAAATTGTTTTCCAAAGTGTGATAATTACTAAATTCCCTAACTATTTTCACCACTCTTTTTACTTTCTGCTTCGTTAAAATTTTTAACCGTAGCTATGGCTATGCTTGCAAATTTTGCCTATCATAAAGAAAAAATAGCAGCAAAAATTTAGTTAGTTAATTTAACAATCACCACACTAGTTTGGGTTTAAGCGCGCAAAGGTACAATTTTGAAAACTAAAATGTCACATTTTTAAATGTAGCGGCAACTATTTTTCTATAATTGGTCAATTATTTGAGCCAATCGTTTTGTAATGTCGTCAATAGTTCCAACGCCGTCTGCACCAAAATATTTACCTTGAAGCTGGTAATAATCCTTTAAAACAGCAGTTTTGGTGTTGTATTCATTGAATCGATTTCTAATTTTGCTTTCGTCCTGATCATCAGTTCTTCCGCTGATTTTACCGCGTTCCAACAATCGCGCAACCAATAAATCTTCAGGCACTTCCAAGGCAACCATGCCGTTAATGACTTCTCCTTTTTCTTCCAAAAAATCATCCAAAGCTTTTGCCTGGGATTCCGTACGTGGAAATCCGTCAAAAATAAATCCTTTAGCATCTATATTTTTATCAACTTCCGCCTTTAACATATCAATGGTCACTTCATCCGGAACCAAATCGCCATTGTCCATAAAAAATTTAGCCAGTATTCCCAGTTCGGTTTTATTATTGATATTGGAACGGAAAACGTCACCGGTTGAAATATGAATAAGGCTGTATTTTTCTTTAAGCAAATCGGCCTGAGTTCCTTTTCCTGCGCCGGGAGGTCCGAATAAAACAATGTTTTTCATTTTTGGGGGTGTTGTTAATTGATAAATGCTTGAAAGATTTCTGGCCAAACCATCATAATCTAAACCGTATCCAATGATAAATTTATCGGGAATTGAAATGCCAATATAATCTATTGGCAATTCTTTTTTAAATACATCAGGTTTAAAAAACAAAGTGGCGATTCTAAGTTTTTTTAATTTTTTATCGGCAAATATGTCATAAATTTCTTGCAGCGTGTTCCCTGTATCAACAATATCTTCCAGAATAATAACTGTTTTTCCTTCCAAATCTTCATTTAAGCCCACCAATTGCTTTATTTTTCCTGTAGAATTGGTGCCTTCATAAGATGCCAGTTTTACAAATGAAACTTTACAGTCGTAGTTATATTTACGCACCAAATCGGCAACAAACATAAAGGAACCGTTTAATATTCCAATAAATATAGGTGTTTCATTTTTGCAATCTTCCGTAATTTCAGCAACCATTTTATCAATGGCTTCTTCTATTTTTTCTTCTGATATATATTTTTTGAAATAGTTGTTGTGTATTTTAATCATGCTCATTTTATGCTTTGTTACAAATTTAACAATCAATAAATAAAATTAGCCCTTAATGTTGATTTAATTGCTAATTTGAAATACAAAAACCGTTTTGACTACTCAAAACGGTTTTGCAGTTTGAAGTTGAACGATGTGTTATTTTTTGGTTTTATCTTTATCTAATATTTTAGTGGTGTCATATAATATTGGAGAAGCAATAAACCAAGAGGAATAAGTACCAACACCAATACCCACGATTAATGCAAACATAAATCCTTTAATGGAATCGCCTCCAAATAAGAAGATGGCAACCAACACCAACAATGTGGTTAATGAGGTGTTTATGGTTCTTCCCATGGTACTGTTCAATCCAGTGTTAATCACTTTATAGAAACTCCAGGATGTATGGGTTTTGGAGAACTCTCGAATTCTGTCGTAAACAATCACCGTATCATTTATGGAATATCCTAAAACCGTTAAAATAGCTGCAATAAACGATTGTCCAATCTCCATGTCAAAAGGCAATATTTTATAAAAAACAGAGAAGATACCAAACACAATTAAAACGTCATGAAATAGTGAAATTACCGCTCCTAAACCATATTGCCACTTGCTGAATCGGAATAAAATATAAAGGAATATAACCAACAAGGAACCTAAAACAGCCCAGCCCGCAGCAGTTTTAATGTCATCGGCAATGGTAGGTTCAACTTTCATTGCACTCATAATACCAATCGTTTTTGTGCCATCATAACCAGGCTTAAATTCTTCCAAAGAAAGTCCTGCCGGATTGTATGGTTTTAAACCTGCAAATAACAACTCTTGTACTTCATCATCAATAGCCTTATCTTCTATATCGATTTTATATTTGGTGGTAATTTTTAACTGACTTGCTTCCCCGTAAGTTTTTACTTCAGGGGCATCACCAAACACACCTTTTAGGGTATTTGCAACATCAGTTGCGCTTGTTGTTTTATCAAACTTAACTACATAAGATCTTCCGCCTATAAAATCTACTCCATAGTTTAATCCGTTAGTTGCCAATGAAACAATACTCATTATAATTAAAATACCGGAAAATATATAAGCTGGTTTTCTTAATTTCAAGAAATCAACATTAATTTTTGTAAACCATTTTTTGGTGATGCTTGTATTAAATGTGAATACTTTCCCTTTGCCAGCATACCAATCAATCACCAAACGAGAGATAAAAATTGCGGTAAATAATGAAGTTAAAATACCCACAATAAAGGTATATGCAAATCCTTGTACCGGACCTGTTCCGAAAACATATAAGATGATACCTGTTAACAATGATGTAACGTTTGCATCTAATATCGCTGAAAACGCGCCGTCATAACTAAATCCGTATTTTATGGAAGCTTTTAAACCTTTTCCATGGCTTAATTCCTCTTTAATCCTTTCGTAAATAATTACGTTGGCATCAACCGCCATACCGATGGTTAAAATGATACCGGCAATTCCAGGCAACGTTAAAACCGCCCCGAAGGCTGTCAATATTCCAAAAATAAATAAAAGGTTAACTATCAAAGCGAAATCTGCTATTACGCCAGCTTTTCCATAGTAAAAAATCATCCATCCAAAAACAATCATCAAAGCCAAAAAGAAGGAATACATACTGCTGTCAATTGCTTGTTGCCCTAATGAAGGCCCAACAATTTCTGATTGAATAATATGTGCAGCGGCCGGTAATTTACCCGCTTTTAATACGTTTGCAATATCTTGAGCTTCAGCAACAGTCATACTTCCGCCAGAAATAGAAGTTCTTCCGTTTAAAATGGCAGTATTTACTGAAGGTGCGGTATACACATAATCATCCAGCACCACAGCAACAAATTTGCCTACATTGTCCGTAGTCATTTTTGCCCACAATTTTGTGCCTGCGGCATTCATGGTCATACTAACTTCCGGAGCGCTGGTTTGGCCGTATTCCTGACTTGCATCTTCAATTACATCACCTTCAATAGGTGCGAGGTCTTCACGATTTGATTTAATACCGTATAAATAAATTAATTCTGTACTTTCATTGGTATCGGTGGTAACTGCTGAAAATGGTTTGGCATCCCAAAGAAATTTGGCATACTTCATTTCGTTAGGAAGCAATGCTCTAACTTCTGTCATTGCCAAATATTTGTTTACCGCTGCAGTATCGGCAACTTTGGCAGTTCCTATAACAGATGATATTTGGTTCTCGGATTGAGGGACACTTGGCGTTAAAACAGAAAATAAATTATTGGCCTGTTTTGCGACTAAAGAATCAGAAACTTCACCCAATAAATCATCTATGTTTTCTTTAGGTGCGGTAGAATCTATTTTAGTTTCTTCTTTATTACCTTCTTTTAATAAATTTTCTACAACAGAATTGGCTTGAATAAAGAAATTTGCTGTTTCTTGGTTTGAATATACTTCCCAAAACTCTAATTCAGCAGTGCTTTGCAATAATTTTTTAACACGGTCAATGTCTTTTGCTCCGGGCAATTCAATTAAAATACGTCCAGAGTTTCCAATACGTTGAATATTTGGTTGTGTAACACCAAATTTATCGATACGGCTTCTTAATACTTCGAAAGCGGTATTGATGGAGCCAGAAATTTCTGCTTCAATAATCGGTTTTACTTCTTCGTCAGTTAATTTGAAGTTTATTTTTTCACGTAAAGATTTGTTGCCAAAAATACTTGGATCGCTTAATTTAACTTTTCCGTTACTTAATTTCTTAAACTCATTAAAAAATAAATTTAAATAAGTGTCATCGCTGCTTTTTTGTGCCAAATCTGCTTTTGCCAATGCCTCATTAAACACAGGATTTTTTGAATCGTTAGACAATCCAATTAAAATATCCTTAACAGACACCTGTAAAATAGCATTGATACCGCCTTTAAGGTCTAATCCTAAGTTTAGTTGTTTGTCTTTAATTTCGTTGTAGCTAAATTGGACAAAACCTAAATCTATAACCGGATAATTGGCAACTGAGTCTAAATACGCTCTTTCCAACCGGGCTATTTCACGACCGTCAGCTGATTTAGATTCTGCGTACACTTTTGCTTTATTTTCAACACCACCTGTAAACCAAGTAAATGATAATTGATATAAACTTACTAATCCGAATAGAATAGCGAATAACTTTATAAGTCCTTTGTTTTGCATTTTAAATTTATTTTTATATAAATGTAGTTTGAATTAACGTGCAAATATATAATTTCAATTAGGAACTGACAATTCTTTTTTTCTTTTTATATAGGTTAATTGTCATATCCATATTTATATTAATTCTGAACAATGATTTTTATATATTTGTTATCAAAAATTAAAAAATATGAAACATTTATCAGACATAGAAATAGCGCAGGATAAAAAATTAATACACATTAAGCAAATTGCCGCAAAACTAGGCATTGAAGAAGACGATATAGAAATGTTTGGAAAATATAAAGCGAAGTTGCCTTTAAGCTTTATAGATGAAGAAAAAATCAAAAAAAACAATTTGATTTTAGTTACAGCCATTACGCCAACACCCGCCGGTGAAGGGAAAACTACAGTTTCTATTGGGTTAACGGAAGGATTGAATAAAATAGGAAAACAGGCAACCGTTGTTTTGCGTGAACCATCATTGGGACCCGTTTTTGGCATAAAAGGCGGCGCTGCCGGCGGCGGTTATTCGCAAGTTGTTCCAATGGAAGATATCAATCTTCATTTTACGGGCGATTTTAATGCGGTGGAAAAAGCAAACAATTTATTATCGGCCTTAATCGATAATAATTTACAAAGCACTGTCAACAATTTAAATATAGATGCACGAACAGTGGTTTGGAAACGTGTTATTGATATGAACGACAGGGCGTTGCGCAATATCGTGATTGGATTGGGCGGTACCGTTAACGGCATTCCGCGTGAAGACGGATTCAATATTACTCCGGCTTCCGAAGTGATGGCTATTTTATGTATGGCTACCGATTTTGAAAATTTGAAAAAACGTTTGGGTGATATTTTTATCGGATTTACCTTCGACAATCAGCCAATTTTTGCCCGTGATTTAAAGGCTGAAAATGCGATGGCTATTTTGTTGAGAGATGCTATCAAACCTAATTTGGTGCAAACATTGGAAGAAAATCCGGCCATTATTCACGGTGGCCCGTTTGCAAACATTGCACAAGGAACAAATACGATTATTGCCACTAAAATGGGACTTTCTCTGTCAAACTATGTGGTTACCGAAGCAGGTTTTGGCGCAGATTTAGGGGCCGAAAAATTCCTGAACATCAAATGTGTGGCTGCTAATTTAAGTCCGAAAGCAGTAGTACTGGTTGCAACAATCAGGGCATTGCGTCACCATGGCGGCGCCAAAAAGGAGGCATACAACACCCCAAATTTAGAGATTGTTAAAAAAGGTTTTCCAAACTTGGAAAAACACATTGAAAACATCAGAAAATTCAATATTGAACCCGTAGTTGCCATCAATGCTTTTATGAGCGATTCAAAAGAAGAAGTGGATTATATTATTGAAAAATGTGCGGATATGGGCGTACAGGCTGTTGTTTCTGAAGGTTGGGCAAAAGGAGGGGAAGGCACCAAAAAACTGGCGGAAGCGGTGGTAAAAGTGGTGGAGGCAAACAAATCCGATTTCAAGCCTTTATACAATTGGAATGATTCAGTAAAAGAAAAAATAGAAACCATTGCCAAAGAAATTTATGGCGCCGATGGCGTTGATTTTGATAAAAAAGCCCTGTTGAATTTAAAAAGAATTGACCGACTTGGATTTAGTAATTTCCCTGTTTGTATGGCGAAAACCCAAAAATCGTTTACGGATAATGAAACTGTTTTAGGAAGACCAACAGGCTTTAATGTCACAGTGCGTGAAATTGAAATTTCGGCCGGTGCCGGTTTCATCATTCCAATTTTGGGTGAAATGATGCGGATGCCAGGATTGCCGGGAATACCGGCTTCTGAGGGCATGACTATTGATAACAACGGCGTGATTTCCGGATTGTCGTAATTGTTTGTTATTAATATAAATTATAACTTGAAGATTGATTTGATCTAAACTTTTTTCCTGTTTTTAGTTTTCAAGAAATACATTGCCCATTTTGTTGCACTCAATGGCGCATTTACGACATGATTCTGCACATTTTTTACAATGTTCCATGTGTGAATGTTTTTCACATTCAGTTGCGCAAGCATTGCAAATTTCTGCACATAAGTTACAAAACTTAGTTACAAAAGCAGAAGTATGTTCATCGGATCTTGACATAAAAGCAGCGGCAGTGCGACACATATCGGCACAGTAGCGGTCAAGTTCAATACATTTTGCTAAAGATTGCGCATCTTTTTCATGGGAACATGCGGTTGCACAATGTTCACATTCTGATGCACACTCGTTACAGGCATCAATACATGTTTTAAATTTTTCGTGACTCATTTTTATTTGATTTAGTTTGTGAATGAATTTTCACAATTTTACAAATGTAAGTTCGCACTTATAAAAAAAGTTACACAACTATAGAAATCAATTATATAATTCACACATTTCGATTTTCGAAATTGGCAATAAGAGTTATGATATGTAAATAGCTTAGTGAAAGATTTCTAATTTTTTTTCCTTGTTAGTCAGGCTTCCAATTTCTTCAATTGGACTTCTTATTTTGTCTTTCAATTGTTTAAAATGACCTGGGGAGAGTCCTGTCACTTTTTTAAATTGATTGGATAAATGTGCAACACTGCTATAATTTAGCCTATAGGCAATTTCCTTAAGGTTGAGTTCATCATAAAACATCAATTCTTTAACACGTTCAATTTTATGTAAGATGATAAATTGTTGGATGGAAATTCCTTGCACTTCTGAAAATAAATTTGCGAGATAAGTATAATTGTGATGTAACTTTTCACTTAAAAAAATAGAAAACTTTATTTTAATTGTTTCATCTGAATTTTGAATCATTTCAATGATTAAATTTTTTATTTTTTCAATCAGAACAATTCGCTTATCATCTAATAATTCAAGTCCAAATTGTGATAAATCTATTTTTAGCTGATTTCGTTGTTCCTCCGAAATGTCTTCCATAACGTCTATTTCGCCTAAATCAACAACAATAAAGTGAAGACCAAGTTTTTTTAACTCTTCCTTTACCAAAACCTTGCAAGTATTACTTACCATATTTTTGATGTTTAATTTCATAATTTTTTAGTTGAACATTCAATAATTTTATGAAATGGGCATAACGAAAACACGATTTAAACACTGTTGAAACTTCATTCTGGAAGCCAGCTTTACTGTCTGCTTCGAGTATGTCTAACGGGGTTCTCAGTAATCTAAACTTAGTTCGGCGACACTAAAAAAATAACAAATCGATGCAGTTATAAATGTTTTAAAATCAAATAACGACCACAAAGTGGTTAAATTTAACTCGAAATTAAATTATTTTCAATGATATTGGTCAGTTTAAGAATATGATTTTCGTCAATTTAGAAAAAAAAGATAAACAATTTTAGAAAAAAAACATTCAGTTTTGGGCTGAATTTCTTTGCAACTTTTTACGGGTGCGTATAGTTGTTCCTGTTTTTTATGATTAATTTTATGGGGTATTTAGAAAGGTTTTTTATTTAAAATGCAATTTCATTCCCTCGTGGGAAGCTGTAAAACCCAAATCTTCATAAAATTTTATGGCTCTGGGTCTTTGTTTATCGCTTGTGAGTTGCAATACATGCGCATTTCGTGTTTTGGCTCTTTCAATGGCCCATTCAAACATTTTTTTTCCGATTCCTTGTCCGGTTAAATCTTCCCGAACAAATACGTTTTCAATTTGTGCCCTTAATTTTCCTTGAAAACTCAAATATTGAATAAAAGTGAGTTGAAAAGTTCCCGTAATTTCGGCATCATTTTCCGCAACCATCAATTCCTGATTTGGATCTGAATTTATAATGTCAAATGCTTCATAATAACTTTCAGGAAGCGGCTCCTGGTAATTTTCCCTTAATTTTCCAAATTTATCATTTGCCATCAATTTTACAATAAACGGCACGTCATTTTTTGTTGCGCTGCGGAAAATCATCATTTTTAATTTGAGATAAGAAATAAATATTTAAGATATTGCTTAATTTGAAATCACTGGCTTCAAAACTTTCCAAACATTATTGGCCAAAATCTTTTGTCCTTCGGCAGTAGGATGGATGCCATCTGGCTGGTTCAATTCCTTAATGCCGCCAACATTTTGCAATAAAAATGGAACCAATGTCAGGTTATTTTTTTTCGCAAGTTCAGGAAACAGGTTTCTAAATTCGGAAGTATAGGCTGCACCCATATTGGGCGGAATCTCCATACCCACCAAAATAATTTTTGTGTCCGCATTTTTTTCTTTTACAATAGCAATAATCGCTTGCAGGTTGTTTTTGGTTTCTGTTAAAGGAACACCGCGAAGACCGTCATTGGCGCCAAGTTCCAAAACAAAAATATCGACCTTCTCATTCAGCACCCAATTAATTCTGTTCTTGCCGCTTGCGGTGGTTTCTCCGCTCAATCCGGCGTTTACAACTTCATAAGGTAAATTTAAGGAATCTATTTTTTCCTGAATAACCGCAGGAAAAGCTTCGTTTGGATCCAGTCCCATTCCAGCTGTTAGGCTGGTGCCAAAGAAAAGAATCACTTTTTGATCCGCAGTTTTTTGCTTTTTTGCTGCTGCATCAATAATTTCTTTGGCATTGTTTTTCTCTTTTTCAGCAGTGTTTTCTCCGCAAGAAACGCACGATGTAAACAATAAAATATAACAAAACATTAACAGGATTCGCATAGCATTTGGTGTTTAAATTAAAATCATTTCTTTAATTTGCGTTTTTTTCAAAAACAAGATAAAGAATATGCTATGGCAAAGATATTAAACATTGAGAACTTACAGAAAACTTATTCCAGCGGTTCTAAAAAATTAACGGTTCTTCATAATATTTCCTTCGGAATTGAAGAAGGGGCAACCTTTTCCATCGTTGGGCCATCAGGAAGCGGAAAAACGACTTTATTGGGACTTTGTGCCGGACTTGACCATTCCGATTCAGGATCCATCGAATTGTGTGGTGTTCAATTAAATTCTTTAAGTGAAGACCAACGTGCTTTATTGC
Source organism: Lutibacter sp. (assembly GCA_030694935.1). Lineage (GTDB taxonomy): Bacteria > Bacteroidota > Bacteroidia > Flavobacteriales > Flavobacteriaceae > Lutibacter. The sequence continues at coordinate 30,552 of JAUYUA010000039.1, forward strand.
GAAATAATAAAGTCGGATTTGTTTTTCAGGATTTTCAGTTGCTGCCAACACTCACTGCGCTTGAAAATGTTGCGGTGCCGCTGGAACTTCAAGGCGATAAAAATGCCGCTAAAATTGGCATGGAATTGTTGGAAAAAGTCGGTCTGGCAGATCGTCATCACCATTATCCGTCGCAACTTTCCGGAGGTGAACAACAAAGAGTGGCTGTGGCGAGGGCTTTTTCTAACAAACCTTCTATTCTTTTTGCCGATGAACCTACAGGAAATCTGGATGCTGAAACCGGTGAAAAAGTGGTGGAATTGCTCTTCAACCTAAATAAAGAATTGGGAACAACACTGGTTATTGTTACCCACGATATTGAATTGGCGCAAAAAACCCAACACATTCTCCGATTAAAAGGTGGTAAAATTGTTGAAAATCAAACGGTTGCCCAATGATAAATACCAATAAAGTTGCTTCAAAAGCATCTTTTCAATGGCTTTTAAAAATGGCGTGGCGAGACGGAAAAGCAAGCCGCAAAAAATTAGTGCTTTTTATGGCCTCCATTGTTTTGGGCATTGCCGCGGTGGTTTCCATACAATCTTTTGGCGAAACTTTAAAGGAAACCATTGCATTGCAATCTAAATCCTTAATGGGCGCCGATTTTAAAATAGACAGCAATCAGCCGCCAAACGAAAGAGTAATTCAAATAATCGATTCATTGGGCGGTGCCGATGCAAAGGAAATAGGTTTTTCTTCAATGGCTGCTTTTCCAAAAACAGGGGCTGCAAAATTGGTGCAGGTTAGGGGAATGGAGGAAGGTTTTCCATTTTACGGATTGCTGGAAACCGAACCTGTTATGGCAGAAAATGAATACCAAAAGCAAGATGCTGCCTTGGTTGATGCTACTTTGATGCTGCAACTCGGTTTAAAGGCAGGCGACAGCATTAAAATAGGAACAATCACTTTGCCTATTGCCGGTTCATTGATTGCGGCTCCGGGAAGTAATGCGATTTTTAGTTCCATTGCGCCACCGGTAATTATTCCTTATGGCTTGATTGCGGAAACCGGTTTGGTGCAAACTGGAAGCAGAATTAATTACGATTTTTATTTCATCGCGCCACCGAAAATGGATTTGGCACAATTGGAAAAAAAATTGGGTACTGTTATAGATTTGGAGGATGCCGATTTGGATACCCATATTTCTACCAGTGAAAGATTGGGACGCAGATATGATAATTTTGGCAAGTTTTTAAATTTGGTTGCTTTTATTGCGCTGTTATTGGGCTGTGTTGGAATTGCCAGCGCTATACATATTTATATCAAAGAAAAATTGCGTGCCGTAGCGGTACTCAAATGTTTGGGTGCCACCAAAAGACAAACATTCCTCATTTATTTGCTTCAAATTGCCGGCATAGGTTTTTTAGGCGGGGTTGCAGGAACGGTTCTTGGTTTGTTGCTTCAACAGTTGTTTCCATTATTATTGGGCGATCTTTTGCCCGTTGATGTGGAAATGAATTTTTCGCCGCAAGTAATAATAATGGGCTTGTTATTGGGCGTTTTAATGTCGGTTTTATTTGCGCTATATCCGTTAATGAACACGTTATACGTTTCACCACTGCAAGCTTTAAGGGTTCAGGAAGAAGACACTTCCAAGTCGAGAAAAGCAGGGATTATGGTGTTATTGGGCATATTTCTCTTCATTTTTATCTTTTCCTTTTGGCTGTTAAAAGACTGGCGGTATTCGCTTGCTTTTGTTGGCGGTATTTTAATCACCTTTGCTGTTTTGGCAGGAATTGCCAATTTATTTATGAAAAGCATTAAAAAATATTTCCCAACTTCTTGGGGTTTTGTGGCGCGCCAAAGCTTGTTGAATTTATTTAGACCACAAAATCAAACCCTGATTTTGATTCTGGCCATTGGCGTGGGCACTTTTTTAATCAGCACGCTTTATTTTACCAAAGATGTGTTATTGGCTCAGGCTAGCTTGGAATCGAATGCCAAAAATCCAAATATGATTTTACTGGACGTGCAAACGGTACAAAAAGATTCAGTTGCCAATATAATTGACAGTCAAGATTTGCCGGTAATGGACAATATGCCCATTGTGACGATGCGTTTGCAAAGTATCAATGGAAGGCTGGTGAACGAAATCAGACAAGATTCGACAGCAACCATAAAACGTTGGATTTTGAACCACGAATTTCGTGTTTCTTACCGAGATGCTTTAACTTCATCTGAAACATTGACTGCTGGCGAGTGGACACCAGAAGTAACCAATACAGAGCTTGTGCCAATTTCTGTAAGTGATAATTTTGCTGATGATGCCAAAGTTACTGTAGGAGATAAAATCACCTTCAATGTGCAAGGCGTGTTGCTAAACGCGGTTGTTGGAAGCATCAGAAAAGTTGATTGGGCGCAAATGCAAATGAATTTCACCATTTTGTTTCCAAAAGGCGTGTTGGAAAACGCACCTCAATTTCGGGTATTGACCACCAGTGTGCCCAATGATTTGGCTTCGGCAGCACTGCAACAGGAATTGGTAAAAAATTTCCCCAATGTGTCTATTATCGATTTAAGGCAAGTGCTTACGGTGGTTGAAAAACTGCTTGATAAAATCTCCTGGCTTATCAATTTTATGGCATTTTTTAGCATTTTTACAGGGATTATTGTGTTGTTGGGCGCCGTAAAAACGAGTAAATACCAACGCATCAGAGAAAGTGTTCTTTTGCGAACGCTTGGTGCCAGAAGCAATCAAATTCTTAAGATAACGGCTTTGGAATACCTATATCTTGGAGTTTTGGGCTCGCTTTCAGGAATTTTGCTGTCTTTACTAAGCAGCCAGCTTTTGGCCTGGTTGGTTTTTGACACGCCATTTATTCCTTCATTGATTCCGTTTGTGGTTTTGTTTCCCGGAATTACTTTGTTGGTTTTAGGGATAGGGTTGGGAAACAGCATTGGCGTCATTAAAAGTCCGCCTCTGGAAGTGCTTCGGAAGGAAGTGAGGTAATGTTGAATTTTATTTTTAAAAAAGTAAATTTTTTTGCCAATAAAGGCTGTGATCTATTTATTGCTATTCATTAAAGTTAAACCATTGAAAATGTATTGCATGATTTAAAGTTAAAGTTGGGGTTTTTAATTAAATATGCCGTCATAGCATCCACTGCATTGGTAGCGATATTTTGTCTGTTTTGACCTAATTTTTCAGGCACACCTTGCGAAGTTACAAAGGCAGCACGGTATATTTTTTCTTTTTGAATCAGATCTTCGCCAACAAATATTTGCTGAATGCGATGGCCTTTTGGATTTTCAATACGCATTTTTACATTTAAGCCAAGGCATCTTTTTACATAGCCACCCATTTGTTTCATAGGTTCTCGTGAGAAAGTGCGTTCAAGATTTTCTTCCAGCATTTGTATTATTTCTATACCTTTTAATTCAACAGTAGAAACAACAGGATTCATGGGAATGATATTAAACAAATCCCATTTGGTTATTGGCCCAGCATCAATGGGAACGCCATAACGCCAACCATTTGAAAAAGCAAGATCAGCATTGCTTATTGATTTTATGGCTGCTAATAAAAGGTTATCCATGGAAGATTCGACGGTATTGTATCTATGCAAAATATTTTCAGTTTTACCCAGCACTTCCTGTTTTAAATATTGATAGGGTTGCATAATATCAGTCACCATATTATTAACCGCTTCATCAGGTTTTATTGAGGTATCTACGGTAATTAGGTTATAGCTAAAATCAACAATTTTCTTTTGTTCAACAGTCAATTTTAGGTGCCCTAAAAAAGAACCGTGACAACCGCACTGAATAATTAGGGTATCATTAATTTTTATGGCTTCATACAAGCGGTTGTGGGTGTGAGCACTTAAGCAGATATCAATATTGGCGACTTTTGAAAGCAATTCCATATCCTGTGAAAAACCATTGTGCGAAAGAAGTATGATAAGATTTGCACCTTCTTCTTTTACCAGTTGAACCATTATTGGCAATTCTTTGGCTCCATCAGTAATTTTTAAACCTTCACTAAAATGCCTAGGCATCGTTTTGTCAATAATATTTGAACAAATACCAATAATCGCTATTTTTAAATCTTCAACTTCCATAATTACATAAGGCGGAAGAAAAAGTGTGCCATCATCGTTATAAACATTAATTCCTAAAACAGGATAATTTAATTCGCTGGCAAGTTTTTTTAATTGTTGAGGGCCGTAAGCAAAATCCCAATGCCCAACCATTGCGCTAAATCCCAGGCTATTTAATATTGGAATTAGCACTTCTCCTCTTGATTGAACAACGGGCAAGCTGCCATGAAAAGTATCCCCTCCGTCAAACACAAGTGTGTTGGAATTGTTATTTCGGATTTCCCTTAGTATAGAGGCAATTTGCGCATAGCCACCAGCTATTCCCACTATTTCTTTTCCTCCTTCGTAAAATAATTCAGGATGTGGTTCAAGATAACCGTGAACGTCATTTATGTATGCGATTGATAATTCCATTTTTTGCTTCGATAGTTATTAAAAGTCCAATAATATAGATTCTGTCGTAAAGTTAAGTTGCATTCTTGTTTTGATATTATATAATTTTAAAAATTTATTGCATCATTCACACTTTCTGCATTGAAATTTTTCTTAATTAAGTTATGAAAAATTAAGTAATATCGATGTCTGTTTGAGGTTTGAGTGATGGTTCATAAGCTCAGCGGGGCGACCTGTTTATTGTGAAAAATTTACCCGAACAACAAAAAAACATAAAAATTAATTCAATCGAAATTTATTTAACCGCAATCCCGATAGCTATCGGGACGCAAATAAAATACGCAAAATTCGCAATTTTATTTTGGTAACATTTGATTATACCATTTTCAAAATCGTAAACCTTCCTGTCGGGCAGGCAGGTCAAAAATTGTAATTATTAAATTGTTTTGCGTTAGCGATTGAAATGGAAATACTTTTTTGATTCGCCTTTTCGGCGAAGTAAAAAAGATTGCAATGGAAAGCGCGACCCGCCAGTTGGCGGGTAACGCCCTCCAAAAAGGCGGGCAGGCCCAAATTCTAATTTTATTTTCCGGCTTTGTACCTGATGATTTCTGCTTTTTCAAGCGTGATTAATCCTCCCGATTTGGATTCTTCAAACAGTTTTTCAACAATTTTGGTGAAATCCCTTATTTTTTCTTCGGTGTCAACAATCTCAACAATTATTGGAAGATCAGAAGAAATTTCAAGCAATTTTGCGGTGTGTATTTTGCTGTTTGCCCCAAAACCCATGATGCCTCTGGTAACTGTTGCGCCCAACAATCCTTTTTTCTTGGCCTCAAAAACGATGGTTTCATAAAGTGTTTCAAATCCAATTTTGTCAGATTCGCCTATGAAGATTCGAAGCAGCTTTGCGTTGGGATTATTTTCCATAATTAAATAAGTTTAAGAAGTGAATAACCAATAAATGTTGCAAAAAGGCCAAATAAAACGCTTGAAGTGATGTATGCTGAAGCATAAAAAAGTTGTCCGTCGCGCATTAAACTAAAAGTTTCGTTTGAGAAGGCAGAAAATGTGGTGAAGCCGCCGCATATTCCTGTGGCAAGAAAAAGCCGCATTTCGGGCGACATATTTGTTTTTTCACTTAGCGCAAACACCATGCCAATGGCAAAACAGCCTATAATATTTACGGCGAAAGTTCCGAAAGGGAAAGCGGAAAGAAATTTATTTTGAACAAATTGCGAAATTGAATATCGCAAAACGCCGCCAATAAAACTTCCGGTTCCAATTAATAATAAAATTCTCATTTTTTATCTTCAGTTTGATGTTAGCAAAGATGCCAATTACCTGGATTAAGTAATCAAAAATAGTTAAAAATTAGATGAAACAAAGGTTATTTGAACAACTTTTGACATTTTGTAAATGAAATTTAAAATAGGTTGAAATGTTTAGTATTTAAAACGACTTGCCTTTTGTTTCGAAATTATCAAAAACAAAAAAATGTCTAATTTATTGAAATGTCTCAAAGGTTTTATTTGTCCATTTAAATAAAAACAATCATTGCATTCATTAAAACCCTAAATTTGATTACATAAACTATAAATAATAAGTATGAAACCATCTGCACCAAAAAAATTAATATGGATTATAGCCCTGGTTTTAGGGATTTTAGGAATTGTTGGGCATTTTGCCCAGGTTCAATATTTAACCCAATATAATTTTCAGTTACTGCTGGCCGGATTTGTTTTATTGGCGCTTGGCACCACTTTAAAAGATTTTTAAGTTTTATTGTTTGTTAAAAACATCCAGTTGCTTATGCATCACTTTAAACCACAAAGGCGGTACTAAAGCCAATAACATCATTCCCGTATAACCGGTAAGCATTTGCGGACTCTTGGGCATTGAGTCCAAATTCAATATATTCCTTAACATAGCCCGCGGTTTAAACCACGGGCTATGATGAAAATTGCGATAATGAATGGTTTTAACCATTTTATTGAATGAAATTCTTCGAGGGTATTTCATGGTTTTAATTTGGCTATATCAACAAAAAACTCCCCAAAATCGATGTTTTGAGGAGCTTTTTAAAATATATGCAGTAATGATTATAAGGTCAACAAATCATTCACGCTTCTAACGCCTGCAGCACTTTCAATAAATTTGGCTTTTTCAGCATCGGTTAAATCAATTTCAACAATTTTTTCGATACCGTTTTTACCGATAATACAAGGAACGCCTATGGCGATATCTTTCAATCCGTATTCACCGTCTAACAAAGCTGAACAAGGGAACATTTTCTTTTGGTCATTCAAAATAGCCTGAACCATAGAAGAAACTGCTGCACCCGGCGCATACCAAGCACTTGTTCCCAACATACTTGTTAATGTGGCACCGCCAACTTTGGTGTCTTCAGCAACTTGAGCCAAACGTTCTTCTGATAAATATTGTCTAACAGGAACGCTGTTTCTTACTGCCAAACGCGTTAAAGGCAACATACCTGTGTCACTGTGACCGGCAATCACCATGCCGTCAACATCCGATTGCGGACAGCCTAAAGCTTCAGCCAAACGGTATTTAAAACGTGCACTGTCTAAAGCGCCGCCCATACCAATAATTCTGTTTTTAGCGATACCAGCAACTTTATGTGCCAAATAAGCCATAGTGTCCATTGGGTTACTCACCACAATGATGATTACATTTGGAGAATGTTTTAATAAGCTTTCAACAACCGATTTTACAATTCCGGCATTGATTCCAATCAATTCTTCACGTGTCATTCCTGGTTTCCTAGGAATACCGCTTGTAATAACGGCAACTTCACTGTTGGCCGTTTTTGAATAATCATTTGTTGCTCCTGTAATTTTAGTATCAAACCCCATTAACGACGCTGTTTGCATAAGGTCCATAGCCTTACCTTCAGCATAATTTTCTTTAATGTCAATCAATACCACTTCCGAGGCGAAATTTTTAATGGCAATGTACTCAGCACAACTTGCACCTACAGCACCTGCTCCTACTATTGTTACTTTCATATTTAATGTGTGTTTATTTTTATAAAAAATTAATCCAAATTTACGAATTATTATGCGAAAAGGAGGTAATATTTATGACAAAAAAAGGACTGCAAATAAGCAGTCCATATAAAATTTAGCCAAAAAAACAACAATTGCAGGCTTAATTCTAATAAGAACAGCAATTTATATAGCTTTATTTTGGGCGTTCCCCGCCAGCCTGCCTGCCGGCAGGCAGGCTGGCGGGTCGGGCTTTTCGTTACAATCTTTTTTGATTCACCAAAAGGGCGAATCAAAAAAGGATTTTCACTTCAATCCCTAACCAAATGATTTACGATTTTTGAATTACGATTTTAGAATTTTAAAATGACGTATTTTTTGCGGGCTTTGCGCATTTTCTTTGCGGGCTTTGCGGTTAAATGCTAATTTTGGTTGAATTGATTTTTTATAACTTTTTACTTGGTTTTTATCATAGAATACGCAAATGCTGTTATAAATAGAACTTAGCCCAATTGCATAATTAAAAAATATGATAACCAATTAGTGCCTAAAGTTGGGAGTGCCTAGAGTGCCTAAAGTTAATTAGTTTTAAGTTTAACGATTCATTCAATCGGATACTTTTTTTCAAAAAGGTTAACTTTTAATATAACCGTGATTTTTATTTCGTAAAAACTCCTTTTTAAACTTTAAGCACTCCAAACTTTAGGCACTCTAAGTACTGAATAGTTATAAAATTTTTATGGCATTTACCTAAAGCTGAATGCAATTCCTGCTGCCAAAGTATTGTATTCTTGAATGGTGTAATCGGCAAAAATTTTAAAAAATCCTAAACTTAATCTGGTTCCCAATGTTGCTCTAACGCCGCTCGCTTCAAAATCTAAATTTAAAGGATTTGTTAAAGTCACTGTTTTTTTGTTAAAAGGAGCAGGGTAACCAGTGTCATATTCTAAATCGTAAGTTCCTTTTACTTTTAAGTCTGATGTGCCTGCACCATATCCAATTCCGCCATAAAAATTAATGATCGGAAAGTTGATGGACGCAATTGCCTGAACAGTGTAAGAATTTAAATTAAACGTAGCTAACTGGTTTTCCCCCGGAATTGAACTGTCGTTTTGAATGTTGTAATTTACATCCATATTGGTGTAAGCGCCTAATAATGAAATGTGTAAAGGCAGTTTTTCAATAACGCCAAACAAACTGGTGATTTCCTTTTTAACGCCAATCCCAAACAAATTGCCTTTTACGTCATCTGAGCCAACTTCTGGAACCAGCCTAACCATCACATCAAATTGTTTGGGCAAACCCAAGGTAAATTGTACAGAAGGGGTAGGAACGGCGTTTAAAGGTAAATCTTCCTTAACACCTGCGGGCATTTTAAAATCTGCTGTAACTTGTTGGCCATCAATTACGGCATTTATCCTTACTGGAGCTTCCAAGGTATTTGTTCCGGCAACAGTTGCGCCTGTAAGCGAAGTTGACGTTGTTGATGAAGACAGACCAAGATCGGCAAACCTAAAAAGTTCATCTTTGCTTGGCACCATAGACGCGTTTAAGCCAATAGAAATGTCGAACCCAAATGTTTTATGGGCTTTTGCAGTATGATACCAGCCACTGTTCATTCCATAAATCAATCCTTTCATAGCCGGATTCATATAGGCTTCAGTTAGTTTACCGGCATCTTCTTTACCAGCCAATAAAATTGCTTCAAGTCCATCCTGGGCTTTCATTGTTAAGACGCAAGCTAACGTAAAAATAAGGGGTGCAAATTTTTTCATTATAAAGGTTTTTATTAGTTCATAGTAAATATAACAAAGAATGTTGATGTAAATAAAAAAATGACTGTTTTTTAAGGACAGTCATTTTTTGGTACATATAATTCTAAATTATTATTGTCCGGTTAAATTTTTCAAAACAAACAGGTCGCCCCGATGGGGCTTTAAATCTGACTTTTTCAATATTCTACAAACATTTCGCTCCTACGGAGCTGTTTTAAGTCCCATCGGGACGACCTGCTTGTAGAAAATAGATTTTCATTAAAAACAAGCCCCCCATCGGGGAGACCTGTTTGTTAAGTCCCATTTATACTGAGATTTATTAAATGTAATGGTTTTTTAAGGACAGTCATTTTTTAAGCCATTTTTATTTTAACTTTAAGTACTCTAAATTTTAGGCACTTTAAGTACTCTTTATTAATTATACATCAATTTTTGCATATTTGGCATTTTTTTCAATAAATGCTCTTCGTGGCGGAACTTCATCACCCATTAACATAGAGAAAACCCTGTCTGCTTCTGATAAATTATCGATAGAAATTTGTCTGAGTGTCCTAAATTCCGGATTCATAGTAGTATCCCAAAGTTGCTCGGCATTCATTTCTCCCAAACCTTTATAACGTTGTATAGAAACACCGCCTCCCATATTTTGGGCAATTAAATCGCGTTGGTCATCGTTCCAGGCATATTCTCTTTTTTGGCCTTTTTTTACAAGGTATAAAGGAGGAGTAGCAATATAAATATGGCCGTTTTCAACCAATTCTTTCATATATCTAAAGAAAAACGTCAAAATTAAGGTTGCAATGTGGCTACCGTCAACATCGGCATCACACATGATGACTACTTTGTTGTAACGAAGTTTGTCTAAATTTAAAGCCCTTGGATCTTCTTCAGTCCCAATGGAAACTCCCAAAGCCGTGTACATATTTTTAATCTCCTCATTTTCGAAAACCTTATGAACCATCGCTTTTTCAACATTCAAAATCTTACCTCTCAATGGTAAAATTGCCTGAAATGCTCTGTCTCGACCTTGTTTCGCCGTACCGCCTGCCGAATCTCCCTCCACTAAGAAAATTTCACATTTATCGGGATCAGTTTCTGAACAGTCGCTCAATTTCCCCGGCAATCCGCCAATAGACATCACCGTTTTACGTTGCACCATTTCACGCGCTTTTTTGGCTGCGTGACGTGCTTGCGCCGCTAAAATTACTTTTTGTACAATAATTCTGGCATCACTTGGGTTTTCTTCCAAATAATTCTGCAACATTTCAGAAACAGCCTGACTTACAGCAGCGGTAACTTCGCGGTTTCCTAATTTTGTTTTTGTTTGCCCTTCAAACTGAGGCTCTGCAACTTTAACTGAAATAATCGCTGTCAATCCTTCACGGAAATCATCTCCGGCAATATCAAATTTTAGGTTTTTTAGCATTCCAGAGTCATCCGCATATTTTTTTAAAGTAGCTGTTAACCCGCGTCTAAAGCCGGCCAAATGCGTTCCGCCTTCAATGGTATTGATATTGTTTACATAAGAATGTAAATTTTCGGTATACGACATGTTGTAAACCATCGCAACTTCCACAGGAATATCATTTTTTTCACCTTCCATAGAAATTACTCTGGAGATTAACGGTATGCGTGTGGCATCCAAATAGCGTATAAACTCAGGCAATCCTTCATCACTAAAAAATGTTTCGGTAATTAAGTTGCCTTCATCATCCAAAACCCTTTTATCGGTTAAAGTCAAGGTAATTCCTTTGTTTAAAAAAGAAAGTTCCCGCAATCTTGTCGCTAAAGTTTCGTAATTAAATTCAATGGTTTGCGTAAAAATGGTCGTATCAGGCAAAAAAGTAACCAAAGTTCCTTTATCATCGCTGTCACCAATTATTTTTGCAGGGTACAAGGCTTTTCCTCTTGAATATTCCTGTTCCCAAATTTTTCCGTCTAAATATACAGTCGCTCTTAAATGTTCCGATAGTGCGTTTACCACAGATACTCCAACACCGTGCAAACCACCCGAAACTTTATAGGAATCTTTATCAAATTTACCGCCGGCACCAATTTTGGTCATTACAACTTCCAGCGCCGAAACGCCTTCTTTTTTGTGCATTCCCACAGGAATACCACGTCCGTTGTCTTTAACCGAAACCGAATTATTTTCATTGATGATCACGTCAATGGCATCACAATGTCCAGCCATCGCCTCATCAATAGAGTTGTCAACCACCTCATAAACCAAATGATGCAATCCTCTTAAACCAATATCTCCAATGTACATGGACGGACGCATGCGCACATGCTCCATTCCTTCCAACGCCTGAATACTGTCGGCCGTATAACTATTTTTTTTAGGTTCTTCACTCATATTAAAATCTATTTTTTTTGTAAATTTTATAACATACAAATATAAGAAATCGAAGAGGTAATTAAACGAGTTTTGCGATTGTGCCGTTATAAGTTATCAACAAATTGCGTATTTAAAAAAAGTGGCTTAAACGGGCTAAAAATAACCTTAAATACGATTTATGGTGTTTTGGTAAAATTCCATCTGTAAAAAAAATAGAAATTGCTTTAAATGAATTTATTTGCCTTCAAAAAGATTCACAATAGCACCTTTTTTGAGCATAAAACAGCAATTATTTGGGCCTGCCCGCCGACCTTTTTGGTGGGCCTGCCCGCCTTTTTGGTGGGCGTTTCCCGCCAACTGGCAGGCCGTGCTTTACGTTCCAAATTTTTTTACCCTGAGCGGAGCCGAAGGGCAATCACTAACGCAAATCGATTTACGCCCTTCGACTCCGCTCAGGGTGACGGATTTACAATTTTTTTAAATTAACCTTTAACCTATTAACTATTTGTCTCTTTTCTATTTTCTTTATTCTATTTTCTTAACCTAAAAATCATTTTGTTCAGAAAAAAATCCATAAAGTAATATTGCATAATTATTTTAATATTATTTTTGCGGATGCAAGACAAGGTACTTATTTTAGATTTCGGTTCGCAATACACGCAGTTAATTGCCCGAAGAGTTAGAGAACTCAATATTTTTTGTGAAATTTTCCCTTTCAACAGCAAAAATTTTAAGGTCGAAAATTATAAAGCGGTAATCCTCTCCGGCAGTCCGTTTTCCGTTAGAGCCGATGACGCTCCGCATCCCGATTTATCTCAAATTAAAGGCAAAAAACCATTGTTGGGCGTTTGTTATGGCGCACAGTTTTTGGCTCATAATTTTGGCGGAAAAGTGGCAGCTTCAAATACTCGGGAATATGGCAGGGCAAATCTTTCTTTAGTAAAAACAAACGAACTATTTTTTGAAAACGTGCACTTGGGAAGCCAGGTTTGGATGAGCCATAGCGATACCATCGTCAATTTGCCCGAGAATTGTGAGTTGCTTGCAAGTACGCACGATGTTGAAATTGCAGCTTTTAAAATTAAAAATGAAGACACTTTCGGAATCCAGTTTCACCCGGAAGTTTACCATTCAACAGATGGCATAAAAATATTGGAAAACTTTTTGGTAAAAATTGGCGGCGTTGCACAAACCTGGACACCCGATTCATTTGTGGAATTAACCGTTGACAATTTACAAAAACAAATTGGCGATGATAAAGTGGTTCTCGGACTTTCGGGAGGCGTTGATTCAACTGTTGCCGCGGTTTTATTAAGCAAAGCCATTGGGAAAAATTTATATTGTATTTTCGTCAATAACGGATTGTTGCGAAAAAACGAATTTGAAAATGTTTTGAAGCAGTACAAAGGAATGGGGCTTAATGTAAAAGGCGTCGATGCTTCGGCACGTTTTTTGAAAGCGCTTGCGGGAGAATCGGACCCTGAAGGAAAACGTAAAATCATCGGTCGGGTATTTATTGAAGTTTTTGATGATGAAGCCCATGCAATTGAAGATGTGAAATGGCTGGCGCAAGGCACTATTTATCCCGATGTTATTGAATCGGTTTCGGTAAGTGGCGGACCATCGGCAACTATAAAATCTCATCACAATGTGGGTGGTTTGCCCGATTTTATGAAACTTAAAATTGTGGAACCGTTGCGAATGATCTTTAAAGATGAGGTGCGCAGGGTTGGAGCAACTTTGGGAATTGATGCGGAATTGTTGGGAAGACATCCTTTTCCGGGACCAGGTTTGGGCATTCGGATTTTAGGCGATATCACCGCAGAAAAAGTGCAAATGTTACAGGAAGTGGATGCCATTTTTATAAATGGATTGAAAGAATGGGGATTGTACGACAAAGTTTGGCAGGCTGGAGCGATGTTATTGCCTGTAAATTCGGTAGGCGTAATGGGTGATGAAAGAACTTATGAAAAAGCTGTGGTGTTGCGTGCCGTTGAATCAACAGACGGGATGACCGCCGATTGGGTGAATTTACCTTATGAGTTTTTGCAAAAAACCTCAAATAAAATAATAAATGGCGTAAAAGGCGTTAATAGAGTAGTGTATGATATTAGTTCCAAACCGCCCGCAACCATTGAGTGGGAATAACCCAAGAATAAATTTAAATTCATTTATGAACCGAGCCATCACAAATTTTGATACATACTACAATGATCAAAGGCAGGCAGCAGCTGTTACCAATAAAAAAATAATATGTGAACAGATGAAAAGAATAACCCTTATATTAGTATCTCTTATTTTATTTTCTTGCGGCACTATGGCGCAGCAAAAAAAGTATGTTTCCTATACGGTTAAAAACGGTGAAACTGTAAAAAGCATCGCCAAAACGTATCACATAACTTCCAAAGAATTACTGCAACTGAACCCTGATATAAGCAAAAATCTTGCGCCAAACACTGTTATTATTGTGCCAAATTTAAATTATGGCAAGCAGGAAGTTAAACAGGAAGTTAAGGCTGTCAATGGCGATAAAAAATTATATTTTGTTTTGCCAAAAGATACATTATATGGCATTTCAAAAATGTTCGGAATCACTATTGAACAATTGCAAGCCGCAAATCCACAGATAGCGGATGGTTTAAAACCAGGGATGGAATTGGTAATTCCTAAGCCGGGATCAACTGAAATTAATCCAAATGATACCATAACTTATGTGCTTCATACAGTGGTTAAAGATGACACTATGTACAATTTATCGAACCGTTTTCAGGTTTCGCAATCTGAATTGCTGAGGTTAAACCCTGAACTTTCCGAAGGCCTAAAACTGGGGATGACCTTAAAAATAAAACCGATTCAAAACGGGAAACGTGATCATTCGGCATCAAATGAAACTAAGGTTGGAATTGAAAATAATGTGAAAGTAAAAAGAGGTGCTTTGAATGAAAATTTCAATTTTTCAAAAGAAATCAAACTGGTTATAATGCTGCCGTATAACTTAAATAAGTCGTCGGATTCCACCAAATCGGATAATTTTGGAAAAAGCAATTCTTTGTTAAACATTGTCACCGATTTTCATTTAGGGGCAACAATGGCTATTGATTCTTTAAGAAACAGAGGACTGAACGTTAAAGTTAAATTTATAGATTCTGAAAATTCCACTCAAAAACTTCAGGCTGTAATCAACAGAAATGATTTAAAAAATGCCGATGCTGTAATTGGACCATTGTATTTTGACAATGCAGTTTGGCTTTCTAAACATATTGAAGCTCCGGTGGTGGTGCCTTTTTATTCTAAAAATCAGTCGTCCAATTCTGCCAATAACTTGGTAAAAGCGGTTCCTGAAGATCAATTGTTGCAAAGTGAGCTGCTAAGGTATTTGGAAAAAAATTTCCAAGGCGAAAATATTGTGGTAATTAATGACGGAAAATCTGATTCGCAAACCAAATTGTGGCAAGTAGTAAATAAGCTTAAAACCTTTAATAATGTTAAAAATATTTCAGTGGTTAAATCGGAATATGGCTATATTTCCGGAGCTAAAATTTCTGAAAAATTAACGAAATCCGCAAATAATTGGGTGTTTTTGGTGAGTGATGAAATGGTGACAACAGCCTCAGCAATAAATAGTTTAAAAAGTTTGGCTGATAGCTTTCAAATTACCTTAATCGCTTTGGATAAAGGAAAAAACTTTGACACTGTGGACAATAACCTGTTGGGAAAAATGAATTTTATGTATCCTTCCATAGATTTTTTAGATGTTGATGACGCTAAACTGAATAACTTTTACAAAACCTATCAGGATAAAAATTTTGCAATACCTTCTAAATACGCGCTAAAAGGATTTGATATCACCTATGATGTTTTAGCGAGAATCACAACAATGGGCACTTTGGAACAAGGGCTTAAGGCCGGAAAATCTGTAAGATTTTCAACGCTGTTTAATTATGATAGAGATATGTTGGGCAGTTTTGAAAACCATGGCGTTTTTATTGTTCAATACAACAAGTCGTTAACACCAGTAATTTTGGAATAATTGGTGACTATGCATCATAAAAAAGCACGCCAATCGGCGTGCTTTTTTTGCGATATAAAGATTTATATTTTTTTAAGTTGATCCTTCAACATTTTAATTTGGTCGTTTAAAATATTTTGAGTGTCCAGTTTTTTAGCCTCAGTAATTAACATAGTAGCTTCTCTTTTGCGTCTTTTAGACATTGCAATACCTGCCAATTGCAGTTTTGCCATCGCCATGTCATGCTTCATATTCAAACCCAAACTCAACGCTTTTTTAAAGTATTTTTCAGCCTGGTTGATATTTGTTTGTGAAACCATAATTCCCTGCAAGAAATTATAATAGCCCTGCTGTTTTTTAATTAAGGCGCTTTCCGGATTTTTTATATACGACAACCATTTGCTTGCCCCAACAAAATTTTGTTTTCTAAGTTGAAGAAATGCCAACAATATAAATTCGTTTTTAAAGTAAAACAGCACAAAAATACCTGACAGCAACACAATTGAAATTCCATTCATGATGTTTCCATCAATAAATTGAAATACTGCCCAAACTAAAATTCCTGCTGCTATAACTAGTTTTATATATTTATTAAACATTGATAATTTTTTTAATGGATTGCAAAGTTACATTTTTGCAACGGTTTTAATTATTTTTTATAATGTTTTTTAAATTGAAAATAAGCAAGCGAACTTAAGACAGCAAAAATCGCAATCGCATAATACACAAAAGTTGGTGTGATTACTTTATCGCCGCTAGCATAGGAATGCAATCCCGATAAGTAAAAGTTTACCCCAAAATAAGTCATTAAAATGGAAGCAAAAGCAGCAACAGAAAACATATTAAACGTAAATCTGCTTCTTAAGCCCGGAACCAAACGCAAGTGCAACACAAAAGCATAAATCATAATGCTAATTAATGCCCAAGTTTCTTTTGGATCCCATCCCCAATAACGTCCCCAACTTTCATTTGCCCACATTCCGCCTAAAAAGTTTCCTATAACCAATAGGATTAAACCAAGCGTTAAAGCCATTTCATTGATAATGGTAATTTCCTTAATCATTAACCCAACCTTACTTTTATTGTTCTTTGTGGTTAAAATCATTAAAATTAAAGCCACCAAACCTAAAATCATACCCAGGGCAAACGGGCCGTAACTTGCCACAATGATGGACACGTGAATCATTAACCAATAAGAATTTAATACTGGCTGCAGGTTTGCAATTTCAGGATCCATCCAGTTCCAATGTGCCACCATTAAAATAAATGCGGTTAAAAACGAAGTTGCGGCAATGGTCATCGATGATTTTCTTCCAAACAACAATCCGAAGAGCATCGTTGCCCATCCTACATAAATCATAGATTCATAGGCGTTGCTCCAAGGTGCATTGCCACTGGCAATCCAACGCGCAATTAAACCGCCTGTATGAAGCGTAAACAATAATATTACGATAGCGATACAAGCTTTGATTGAAAAATCAAGAATTTTATTTTTCTTGAAAATTTGAAATATCACCAAAAAGAACATCAATACTCCAATATACATATAGTAACTGTATATTGTTTTGAAAATATCGTATTTGTTATAGGCAATTTCAACATCAATCTTGTGTTCCGCAGGATAAACGGCGCTTCCGTATTTTTGTTGAAATTTTATAATTCCTTCCAATATTTCATCTGATTGCGCATAGTTTTTTGTTCTTTGGGATTCTGTTAAGGTTTGCAAATACACAGGTAAAATTTGACGCACAAATACAGAGTCCGCACCTTTAAAATTGGCTTGGTCTAAATCGTTATGGGAAATCCAGCTATTGTTAGGATCATTTGGAATTGGGAAAATTCTTAAAATATCGCCGGTAATGGCTGAATACAATAAATTAACCCTTCTGTCTACATTGATGACATCTTTTTCAAATTTGCTTTTGATATTGCTTTTTTGTGCTTCCTGCTGCACTTCAGCAAGTTTATAATTTCCTTTTTCATCAAAAAAGTTGGCGAGGGAAGCATATTTTTGATCGTGAGGAATTCCTAAAAGATCTCTCAATTTGGTATTTCCTTTTTCAATATATATCATAGAAACCTGAAACCAAAGTCTCGGATTTTGTTCAATGGATAAAAAAACCTGAGTGGCATTCATATCCTTGTAAGTATCCGATTTGCTTACTTTTCTTAGCAATTCTGATGCGTAAGTATGCACAGGTTTCATTCTTCCGCCGGCATCTTGTATAATGACCCTGCTAAATTTAGCAGCGTGGTTTATATCAATAATATTGGTTGACACTATTGAATCAATTTGCTTATCAACTGGCGTATGATTGTGATCTTGGGAAAACGCAACCGTTGAAATCAACAGTAATAGAATGGTTGTTGCTGCGGCTTTTTTCTTTTTTATTTTATCCAAGCTATTTCTTAGGAAATCAAATCGGGTGTTTTTCACAAACATAATCAACATTAAACCGGCATATAATAAGAAATAACCAATATAAGTGATTGTTGATCCCCAGAAATCGTGATTAACCGATAAATGGGTTTCTTCGTATTCAGGTGTTATGTTGTAGCTTGACTGGAAAAATTTGTAGCCTTTATAATTTAATATATTGTTCATAAAAATTCTAAAATCAAAGGTTTCTTCAGGGGTAATAACAGTTACTTCACTGGCGAATGACATAGCGCTGTTTGAACCTGGATAAGTGTCTAATTGAAAATCTTTTAGTTTAATGCTAAACGGCAATTGCATTTGCATAGCGCCGTAACTCATTCTGAAGTTTAAGTTTCCAACTGAAAATATGGTTGGCGGTTGAATGGCAAATTGCCCTCCGTAAAGTTTTATTGTTTTTGTTTCACCACCTGCGGTTACTTCAAATTCCAATTGGGCTAAACCTGATTGTTCTTTGTCTCCTGAAATTGTTTTATAGGATCCTTTTATGGGCATTTGCGGAACTACAAATTCCATTCCAGCAATTGAATGCACGGCTAAAATCGAAAAATCTTGCAATGAATCTTTTACAATGGTGCCTTCAAATTTATCGGCCATTCTAAAGAATGTTCCTTCTACGGCAGATTTAATTTTTAAACCGCTATCTGTAGTTATAAAATCAACTGTATTTGGAGTTGGTGAATCAAAACCTACCATAACACCATGCACTTCTTCCGATGCTCCTTTTTTAATATAATGGTCGTGTCTTCCGCCCTCACCCGATTCAACAAATTTTAAATATTCATCGCCAGTTTCATTGGCTTCAAAAACTTCTTGGGCATTTTGCGTGTATTTTGTCAATTTTACAGCAACATCCGCTCCTTTAAAATCTGTTTTGTAGTGAAAGTTATTGTTTCCTAAAGCTGATAATAAAACACGTTTGTGGTAGGGTGTTTTTTGTTCATTGCCATCGTTGACAACAACACTGATATAACTTTTTTCAGAGTAAAAAATATTGCTTACAGCCCCTTCTTTAATGGGCATAATTCCCTCAAAACTAATGTAGCGCGTGATTCCTGCACCAACTATAATTAAGAAAAACGACAAGTGAAAAATTAGCACCACCAATTTTTCTTTTCTATAAAGTTTGTATTTAAAAATATTTCCAAAAAAGTTAATGGCGAAAAAAACCATGATGGCCTCAAACCACCAAGCATTGTATACCAAAGCTTTTGAAGTTTCAGTGCCGTAATCATTTTCAATAAATGTTGCCACGCCCATTGAAGCAGCAAAAACTAAAAATAAAACAGCAGTTACACGAGTTGAATAAATAAGTGAAAGAAATTTGTTCATTTTAATTGATTTATTAGTAATAAAAATCGTTTTGCGAAGATAATGATATTTGTCATAATACTAAATTATTAGTATAAATTTTAAGTCAATCTTAATCTTCCAAAATTTCAAGCACAAATATAACTGTAACAATTATTACATTAACTGATTATTGTCATTAAAAAAGAATAAAAAATATCGAAATAATTGTTTAATAATTTTTGTAAATTTGAACCCTAGAAATTGGTAAATGAAAAACGTAAACTGTTTTAAATTATACGCGGATGTCTTCTTAAATATAAAGCGTCCTGAATCATTTATTGCCTAATTTTAGTGCATTTTGGTGATTTTTAATCACGCCTTTTCATAATTTTTACAACCTATAAATAACCTATTCTTATGGAATTACCATACGCTGAACCCTATAAAATTAAAATGATTGAACACCTAAAACGTTCAACACAAGAACAACGATTAAAATGGATACAGGAAGCCGATTATAACTTATTCAATCTTTCTTCGGATAAAGTTTTTATTGATGTGTTAACCGATTCAGGAACTGGCGCGATGAGCGATAAACAGTGGGCCGAAATGATGATAGGTGATGAAAGTTATGCCGGTTCGTCATCGTTTTTAAAACTTAAAGAGACTGTTAAAAAAATTACGGGTTTCAATTATTTTTTACCTACACATCAAGGAAGAGCCGCTGAAAATGTGTTGTTTTCGGCTTTGGTAAAAGAGGGTGATATTGTTCCCGGAAATTCACATTTCGACACCACAAAAGGCCATATTGAATTCAGAAAAGCAAAGGCAGTTGATTGCACCATTGATGAGGCTTTTGACACTTCAAATATGCATCCGTTTAAAGGAAATGTGGATTTAAACAAGCTTGAAAAGGTTTTTAAAAGCCATCCAAAAGAAAAAATTCCTTTTGTAGT
This sequence comes from Lutibacter sp., assembly GCA_030694935.1. Classification (GTDB taxonomy): domain Bacteria; phylum Bacteroidota; class Bacteroidia; order Flavobacteriales; family Flavobacteriaceae; genus Lutibacter. Next base: position 50,843 of record JAUYUA010000039.1, read on the forward strand.
GCTTACAATTACTTGTAACAGCGCGGGCGGACAGCCAGTTTCTGTGCAAAATACCAAGGAGGTTTCTGCTTTATGTAAAAAATACGGCATTCCGTTGTATTTTGACGCGGCCCGTTTTGCAGAAAATGCTTATTTCATCAAAAAGCGCGAAGCAGGTTATGAAAATAAAACAATCAAAGAAATTGCTTTGGAAGTGTTTTCTTATGGTGACGGTATGACGATGAGCGCCAAAAAAGACGGATTGGTAAATATGGGTGGATTTATTGCGCTCAATAACGAGGATGTTTTTAAGCAAGCAACTGTTTTTAATATCATGTTCGAAGGATTTATAACTTATGGCGGACTGAATGGTCGCGATATGGGCGCATTGGCTGTTGGTTTGGATGAAGCCACAGAGTTTAATTATTTAGAAAGCAGGGTTGAGCAAATTGCGTATTTAGGTCAGAAATTAGTAGAATTCGGTGTTCCGGTGCAGCAACCTTTCGGAGGTCACGCGATATTTTTAGATGCCAATAAATTTGTCCCTAAAATCCCAAGAGACGAATATAGAGCGCAGGCATTGGCTATTGAAATTTATATTGTTGGTGGAATTAGAGGTGTTGAGATAGGAACCGTTTTGGCCGATAGAGACCCTGTAACCCGCGAAAATCGTTATCCGGAATTAGAATTGGTTCGATTGGCAATTCCAAGAAGGACCTATACAAACAATCATATGGACTATATCGCAGTTGCATTGAAAAATATTTACGACACTAGGGAAGAAGCTAAATCTGGTTATACAATTGTTGATGAAGCACCCATTATGAGGCACTTTACAGTTAAATTTAAAAAAATATAATACCATATACTCTTTTTTTGGTACTTTTGCTGCAGTAAATTGTAAAAAGAACATAGAAATGTTATCAAATGCCAGTAAGTATGCTATTTTATCAACATTATATTTAGCAGAACATTCAAATGAAGAAAGAAAAATCAGCGTTAAAGAAATTGCTGAAAATATAGATATTCCAAGTCCGTTCTTGGCAAAGTTATTTCAACAGTTGGTAAGAGGTAAAATTATTTCCTCTACCAAAGGTCCGCATGGTGGTTTCTATTTATCCGAAAAAAATAAACAAAAAAATGTACTTGACATCATTGACAATATTGATGGTTTAAATAAATTAAATGGTTGTTTTTTGGGTTTAAATGAATGTGATTCAAACAATCCTTGTCCGGTACACTATATTGTGGTGCCTTTTAAAAACAATATATTGGAGAAATTTAGGGATATAACAATTATGGAGTTTGCACAGGAAATTTCTGATAAAGGGACTTTTTTAGCCATAAATAACATCGATCCTTCACTCGAAGGACCTATCGAATAGATTTTAAATTTTAGATGGATTATGTGGAATAAAAATCGAACTATTTTTTTATCACCACTTTTTAATCAAAATTCGCGGTAAAATTTCTCTAAAAATTGACAAATGTCATTTTATTTTAATCTAAGAATCATACATTCGCCAATAGAAAATAATAAGTAAAAGAGCACTTGTATTTTAATTGGTCAATAAACACATAAAGATCCTCTTTGAAATAAAATTTTAGTTAGTAGTTTAAGTTCGAGCCAAAACCTTGATGGTCATATCAAAAGTTTTGGCTCTTCTTTTTTAATTCAATACCGAAAACTCAAGGGATGAAGATGTGAATACGGTATGCGTTTGTGTTTTAAAATCTTCTTTTGTTGCTTTAAAAATATTGTCCACATAGGTTTGCGGATTCATATCAATCAGCGGAAACCACGTGCTTTGAACCTGAATTTGCACTTTATGTCCTTTCTTAAACGTATGATTTACGTCTTGCAACTTGATATTTACCGCAGTTTTTTTATTCGGAATAAACGGTTCGGGATACGTAAAACTATTTCTGAATTTCCCTCTCATCACTTCACTGCGAACCATTAAATGATAATTGCTCAACTTTAAATGGTCCTGCATATTTTTGTTGGTTTCTTCAACATCAGATGGATGCACATCAACCACTTTCACAATCCAATCGGCATCGGTTCCTGTGGTTGCCACTTGCAGTTTTGCCAAAATATCACCTGCCAAGGTAAAGTCTTTCTCCAAAACTTCGGTCTCAAAAACCAGTACGTCGCCTCTTCTGGCCGCAAAACGCTGATCGTCGGTCATATATTTTCTTGGGATAAATTCCATTTTTATGTCTTCGGTATACGGCACCGGTTTTTTGATATCGCTTATAAATTTGATGCCGATTTCCTTTTCTGCAGAAGTTGTTAATTTTTGGTGATCGGACAAATACATCGATATTTTTTTGCTGTTTGAAGGAGGCCAGATATCATAAGATTTCCATTCTTTTTTGCCGGTGTCATACACATAAGCTTCCGGCAAACCTGTATTTTTATCGCCTTTGCCTTTTAGGAAATGATTGAAAAATTTGGTTTCAATCTGTTCCTGGAATTTTATGGAAATGGAATCGCCAAAATAATAATTTCCCACACTGTTTTCAGGATTGCTGCTTGCCCATTGTCCGTGACTCCAAGGTCCGAAAACCAAAGTATTGTAATTGTCTTTGTTGTATTTTTCAATAGTTTTGTAGGTTTCCAGCGGTCCGTAAAAATCTTCGGCATCAAATTGTCCGCCTACCACCATCGTGGCCACCGAAGATTTTATGTTTTTCAAATGCTGAATAATGCCTTTACTTTGCCAAACTTCATCATAATTTGGGTGTTCAATTAATTCTTTCCAGAAGAAATCATCTACTTTGTCTTTGTTTTGCGGTGCAGTTTCATCCAATTTTTCATATTGAAAAAAGTGGTTTAGATTGCTCAAAGCACCCGCATCTAAAAAAAACTGGTATTGGTCTTTTGTTTTTAAATCGGGAGTAGCGTACCAAGCGGTATCGGATGGTGCATCTTTTGGCGTTCCAAATAAGGAGGTGGCTCTAAAATAACTCAACAAATAAGCGCCGTTGTGGTGAAAATCATCAAAAAAGAAATCACCAATGCAGGCTTGCGGTGAAGCCGCTTTTAAAGCAGGATGTGCATCAATGGCTGAATACGTTGCATAAAATCCGGGATAGGAAATTCCCCAGGTTCCCACATTTCCGTTGTTATTTTCCATATTTTTCACCAGCCAGTCGATGGTATCATACGTATCGGAACTTTCATCAATGTCTTTGTTGCTTTTCTTGTTCGGAATATAAGCGCGCATATTGTCGTAAGTACCTTCACTCATCCACCGTCCGCGAACATCTTGATACACCACAATATTTCCTTCTTCCATCAAAAATTTATTGGGCGCAATGTTTTTTTTCAAGGTATCTGCTCCGTAGGGCTGACAGCTGTAAGGCGTGCGTTGCAATAAAATGGGATAGGTTTTGCTTTTGTCTTTTGGCGAATAAATGGCGGTGAACAATTTAACGCCGTCGCGCATCGTGATGGTAGTTTCTATTTTATCATAATTTTCTTTGACAAAATTGATTTCAATTGCTTCGGAAGTGGTTGTTTTTTTACAGGTAACTATGGATATACTTAGCAATAAAATGATTATTGCTTTAAAAGGATAAAATTTCATTTGGTGGTCGATTGGTTTAGCGTAAATCTACAATAATTTATAAAACAGAAAACCAAATCAAATAATATTTTGGGCCTGCCCGCCTTTTTGGTGGGCGTTACCGCAAGGGTCGCGCTATTCGCTATATCTTTTTTTCATTTCATTTCAAAAAAGGATAAGTTTATCCTGAGCGTAGTCGAAGGGCTGCTATCACTAACGCGAATTTAATTAGTAATAAAAAATACTAATTCGTAATATTGTTGTCCGGTAAAAATTCATTGCAATTTAACAATCCCAACCTAAATCGGACTTAACAAACAGGTCGCCCCGATGGGGCTTGTTTTATGAAAATCTATTTTCTACAGACGGGTCGTCCCGCTGGGACTAAAAAAGCTCCATAGGAGCAAAATGTTTGTAGAAAAATGTGAAAATTTAGTATTTAAAGCCCCTCTGGGCGACCTGTAAGTTTTGTGAAATTTAATCGGACAACAATGAATTCGTACCTAAAAATTTTATAGCAAAGGTTCTATGCGTATAAAATTCTTAGGGTTTAAAAAATTAAACTGGCATTGTGTACACGGCATATCCCAACAACCCCCAGCCAATAATTAACAGTAAACCGCCAAGCGGCGTAATAGGCCCCAGAAATGTTAACTTTTTGTTTTTTGCCGATGAAATAACCAATCCATAAATGCTGAACGAAAACAAAAGTACACCCAGCATAAAACTGTAAATCATATATTTTTCTGAAGCGGTTTCCAAGTTGAAGTTAAATCCAACAACAAGTAAAACAAGGGCGTGGTACATTTGGTATTTAACGCCGGTTTCAAAACTTTTTAATTGCTCATCCGACAATATTTTTTTTAAAGCGTGCGCACCAAAGGCACCAAAAACTACGGCCAAACCGCCTAAAATACTGGAAAAAAGCAGGGTGAATTGTGTCATTAAATGAATATTTATAGTTTTTACGAAAGTAAGCATTAAACAAATATTTACAAATTGTTTTCAATAATAAGGTTTTTCCTTACTTTAAGTAAGGAAAAACCATCAATTTTTAAAAAAGTAAGTGAAAAATGTAATTTATTTTGCAAAGTCATTTTTTTTTTTTACATTCGTCAAGAGAAAGATTAAAATCCAAGCAATAAATTGCGAATATGAAGAAACAATTGCTATAATTTTTCCAAAAATTAGATTTAAATACAAAAGACAAGAACCAATGCAATTTTGCATAGGTCAATTTCTTATAAATATTATTTTATTTGTGATTCCTGCTAAAAAGGAATTGCATCATTATTTTAAAAGTAAACGGTTGCTGAGCCTTTCAACAAAGCTCAAGATAAGTTAGACGGAAGAATGGTCACTGAGCCATAAGAAAGAGGCGCTAGACCAAAGTAAGGTTGCTGAGCGTAGCTGAAGCTTGGTCACTGAGCGAAGCCGAAGTTCGGTCACTGAGCGGAGCCGAAGTGAAATCCTCTGTTTGTAAAATTTTAAGAACACAATACGCTAATAAAATGTTTAATCTAAAACCACTAACTATGACATAGCCAATGTAACAAACAGAGGAAAGTCTTGCAAAAGTAATGCACCTCACCGGATACACAAAATAATAAAACGCAATTATGCGTTACTAACAATTTTAAAAATTTAATAAAATGAAAAAAATAATTTTAAGTATGGTGTTTTTATTTGTTGTTTCATTTGCTTTTGCGGGAAATGATTCATTAACAAATAATGAGGTAAAGCTAACTGACGTTTCTTTTACCATGGAAAATAATTTCCAAAATGAACAAGTGGCCTATGTAATGATGAATCTTACCATAATAGAAATTGACAATACCGTTGAAAATTATCCGTGCCGTTGGAGATATTGTATTACTAGAGATGGTGTAAAGTATTGTACAGAATGGAATTATGGTGAGTGCCTTGAAGAGGTGATGATTGAATAATCAATTTTTTTCAATGGCTTTGCATATAAACTGCCAAGCCATTTTGAAAGAAAAAATAACTAATTCTTAAATTTATTTAAAGTGATTAAAACAAGAAAAACATTTGCATTATTTTTCATAGTTGTTCTGCTAATAAATATTAGCGTTATAGCACAAACCAAAAAAATATGCGGAAAAGTTTATTATACCCAAGTAAAAAACCTTACGGGAACCTATTCAGAAAATTACTTGTTAACATTTAACAATGAGCAATCCTTTTCAGAGGAAATTAATATTAAAAATTCCAAAAGCAGCCAAGATAAAAATTATTCCGGTCAAGATCTCACCCATAATGTAATTGCGGGCAGAAATAATTTGACATCAAAATTTTTCTTTAATACGAAAGCCAATTTTTATTTTAGAGATAATTTTTTTGATCAAATTTTAGTTGTTAAAGAAGATCAATATAATTTGAAATGGAACATACTTCAAGAAATAAAAAAAATTGGAGGTTTTTCTTGCCAAAAGGCAACTACTAAATTTAGGGGGCGCACCTACATTGCTTGGTTCACAAGTGACATACCGGTTCCTTTTGGCCCTTGGAAATTTAAAGGACTTGCTGGCTTAATTTTAGAAGTATATGACGTTGATAAAGTATTTCATATTGTGGCCAATAATGTAAAAATTGGAGAAAAAATAGACTGCACCATAGCCATCGATAAAAATCAGCTAAAAAGCGCAATGACTATTCCAGTTTATTTAGTTAAAAAAGAAGCGTTAATTAATGCAGAATTCGTTAAGATGTCCAGCCGAATGCCAAAGGGATTTGGAACACTTAAATGGGATAAAAATTGCGATGATTGCGGTGGTGAAATAGAAAAGTTTTAAATACAGGCAAACTTATTTAAATTAAAAAATTATCATTTCAAATGAAACAATTTTTATATCTCATAATTTTAAGTTTTTCAACATTACAAGCGCAACAAACCGATTGGGTTCAAATAGGATATACCCAAATTTTGGGAAGTCAAATTACAAATGCCAAATTGCTATACAATAATAATGAATCAGTTTATTATTTTGGTAATATTACAAAAATAGACACAACCTCCTTAAATATGACTTATAATGTCACTGATGATATTGGTACCGTAATTTACAAAAATCAAAAAGAGAAAAAACTATTTACAAGAATGGCTTCAAAAAAAGAAGTTGTTTTAATTACGGATGATTTTCCAAATTTAAACTGGACGCTGAGCAATGAAACAAAAACAACAGCCGATTTCACCTTAACAAAAGCCTTTGCTGATTTTAGGGGAAGAAAATACATTGCCTGGTTTAGTGAGCAATTGCAGGGCAATAATGGGCCTTTAAAAATGGGAGGTTTACCGGGCACTATTCTTGAACTGGAAACCGAAGACGGTTTTTTAAATGTAACATTTGATAGAATTATTTTTAATATACCCGAGCCAATACTATTGGATAGAATTATAAATAAGTATGACAGAATACTAACCCAAAAACAATTGGTGGCAGAATCTAAAGATGCAATTGAAAATTTTATGGCAAAATTAATGTCAAAGCAAACAAGAGAGGTTTCATTTAAATTTTCAGTTGATGAGTCATTGGAAAAAGTGTATGAATGGGAAAATGAAGAACACAAGTAATTTTTCTCAATTAAAAATAATATTATTTTACATGAAGAATTTTCTCCTATTGATTATATGTTGTTTTACCTCAAATTTTTCTTATTCACAAACAAGCGTCACCGGAAAAATATTGGATGATAAAAAAAATGTGATTCCTTTTTCAAACGTTTTACTAAAGAACCTTGAAAATAGTATTGTAGCCTATACTTTTTCCGATGAAGACGGCAGTTATGAAATAGAAACCAATAATCACGGAAACTTTAATTTGGTCATATCTGCAATGGGTTTTGAAAGGAAAACAATTCTTATTGAAATAACGGAAAATGCCAAAAATATGAATTTCGATGTTGTTTTAAAAGAAATGCCTTTTGAATTGAATGAAGTTATTGTGAACGCCACCAAACCGATTACCATAAAAAATGATACCATTGTATTTAATGTTAAATCCTTTATTAGAGGCAATGAACTTGTTGTTGAAGACTTGTTAAAAAACATACCCGGCATTAATATTAGTGCTGAAGGCACCATTAAAGTTGGGAACCAAGAAGTTGAAAAAGTGATGATTGACGGAGATGATTTTTTTGAAAAAGGTTATAAAATACTTACTAAAAATATGCCTGTTAACCCTATTGAAAAAGTTGAAATTTTACAAAATTATTCCAATAATAAGTTGTTAAAAGGTATTGAACAAAGCGATAAAGTTGCCTTAAACCTGAAATTGAAAGCCGATGCCAAACGGCAATGGTTTGGAAACATAAATTTAGGTTATGGCATAGGCACTAAAATACCTTATGAAGCGCAAAGTAATTTAATGAGTTTCGGCAAAAAAAATAAATACTATTTTTTAACCAATTTCAACAATGTTGGAAATGATGCAACTGGTGAAATTAACCAACTCATACGCCCATTTCGTTTTGATGAAATTTCGAGTGTCGGCGACAATCAAAGCGCTTATTCATTGATGGATTTGAGTTCCTTTACCCCAAATTTCAAAGCTTCAAGAGCCAATTTTAACAATGCTGAATTGATTTCTTTAAATGCCATTTTTACGCTTTCCAATAAAGTGAAAATGAAAACATTGGGTTTCTTTAATTCGGATGAAAATGATTTTTTTAGAAATAGCATTGAAACTTTTCATTTAGATGAAACAACTTTTACCAATACAGAAGATTTTAATTTACGAAAGACACGATTTACGGGTTTTGGAAAGATAGATTTAACCTATGATATTTCTAAAACCAAAATGCTTGAAATCACGAGCAAATACAACAATCAGGATGAAAATAACAAAAGCGATTTAATATTTAATGAAACGCAAACAAATGAAAGATTAAAAAATACAAATGAACTTTTTGACCAAAAAATAACCTTTACCAATAGGTTTAAACCATCCAAAGTTCTGATGCTTACAGGCAGATATATTAACGATAAATCTCCTCAAAATTATAATATCAACCAGTTCTTTTATCAAGATTTATTTTCAAATGCCAATACTGTTAACAACGTTGGACAAATGATTGAAAATGAATTGCATTTTGCAGGTTTTGAAGCGCATTTGCTGGACAGAAAAGATAACGGACATTTATTGGAACTGAAATTTGGGAATCAATTTAGAAAAGACAATTTGCTGTCAACCTTATTTCTTAAAGAAAACAATTCAGTTATTGAAACGCCAACAGCTTATCGAAACAACACCGTTTATTCGTCCAACGACTTGTATTTCAATTCCAAGTATCGTTTAAAAATTGATAATTTGGCGCTAACGGGTAAATTAGAGCTGCACCAGTTATTCAATCAATTGGAATTTGAAACCATCACAAAGCAGCAGCCCTTTTTTGTAAATCCGTCCATTGCCTTTGATTGGGAAATTAATAAAAAAAATAAAGTGCAAAGTTCCTATTCATACAATACTTCAAATGCAACTGTTTTAGATGTTTACAGCAATTATATTTTAACCGATTTTAGTTCCTTTTCAAAAGGAACAGGAACATTTAATCAGTTAAATGCCTCTTCAATACTTTTAAATTATCAATTGGGGAATTGGAGCGACAAGTTTTTCGCAAATACGATGATAATTTATAATAAAAACCATGATTTTTTCTCCACAAACTCATTCATAACCCAAAACTATTCAGCATCTGAAAAAATCGTCATAAAAGATAGGGAAATGTTGAACATTTCGGCTAATATTGATCGATATTTTAAAGCGATATCATCAAACTTGAAATTAGCTGTAGCGTATTCAAAATACAATTACAAGAATATTGTCAATAGTTCAGATTTAAGAGAAGTGTCTTCAAATAATATTAACTACGGAATTGAATTGCGCTCAGGTTTTAAAGGGGTTTTTAATTATCATATTGGCACAAAATGGACAACCAATGAAATAAAATCCACTTTAATAAATTCCTTTACAGACAATGTTACTTTTCTGGACTTATCGTTTGTGTTTAATGATAAACTTAACTTTCAAATTCAATCTGAACGCTACTATTTTGGGAATGTGAATCAAGAAAATAACACCTATAATTTTCTTGATTTTGATGCAAGATTTGTAATCAAAGAAAATAAATTGACTTTTTCGATTTCCGGCAAAAATTTATTTAACACAGAAACTTTCAAAAGTTACGCAATCAGCGACATAAATGTGTCAACAACAGCTTACCGCCTTTTGCCAAGACAGGTGCTTTTGAAGATGGAATATAGGTTTTAGAAAATTCTTAACATAACTGCCAGACCTCTTAAAATACTGGCAAAAAGCAGGGTGAAATGTGTCATAAATACAAAATTATCTGTGTTTTCAAAAGTAATGCACAATTATTAAAGGAAGTCGTTATGGCGCTGTTTTGTTTTGAAAAATTTCAATCAGTAATAAATCTTCCTGAAATACGATTATAATAATAACATATATTACCTAAAACACAATATTAAGTTTATAAATGTAATCATTATAGATATATTTGTTTGTCAATATAAACTAATACACCACATTTGCATTATAATTAATAATAAAACAAAAAAACATGTGTGGAATAGTTTGTGCGTTTGACTTAAAAGAGAAAGCAGACTTGTTGAGACCTCAAATTTTGGAGATGTCTAAAAAAATACGTCACCGCGGTCCGGATTGGAGCGGGATTTATTCGAATGATAAAGCAATAATGGCTCACGAGCGTTTGTCGATTGTTGACCCGGTTTCCGGAAAACAGCCTTTATTTAGCGAAGATAAAAAATTAATATTGTCCGCCAATGGCGAAATCTACAACCATAGAGACTTACGCAAACAATTTGAAGGGAAATATAATTTTCAAACCGCATCGGATTGTGAAGTGATTTTGGCTTTGTATAAAGAAAAAGGCACCGGTTTTATTGATGAAATGAACGGTATTTTTGCCTTTGCTTTATATGATGAAGATAAAGATGAATATTTCATTGCGCGTGACCACATGGGAATTATTCCTTTATATATGGGCTGGGATGAAAACGGAACTTTTTATGTGGCTTCTGAATTGAAAGCGCTGGAAGGTGTTTGCACCAAAATTGAGTTATTTCCTCCGGGACATTTTTTATCGAGCAAAGATGGCGAATTAACCAAATGGTATAGCAGAGATTGGATGGATTATGAGGCCGTAAAAGACAACCAAACAAGCATTGATGAAATTCACAATGCCTTGGAAGCCGCAGTTCACCGTCAATTAATGTCGGATGTGCCTTACGGCGTATTGCTTTCCGGCGGATTGGATTCCTCGGTAACCTCAGCAATCGCAAAAAAATATGCGGAAAAAAGAATAGAATCTGATGATACGCAAGCGGCTTGGTGGCCACAATTACACTCATTTTCTGTGGGCTTGGAAGGTTCGCCTGATTTGGCTGCAGCACAATTGGTGGCGGAACATATTGGAACGGTTCACCACGAAATAAAATTTACCATTCAGGAAGGTTTGGATGCCATTCGCGATGTTGTTTACAATCTGGAAACGTACGACATTACAACCATTCGCGCTTCAACGCCAATGTATTTGATGGCTCGGGTGATTAAATCAATGGGCGTTAAAATGGTGCTTTCTGGTGAAGGAGCCGATGAGTTGTTTGGAGGTTATTTATACTTTCACAAAGCGCCAAATAAAAAGGAATTTCACGAAGAAACCGTCCGTAAATTGAGCAAACTGCATATGTACGACTGTTTAAGAGCGAACAAAAGTTTGGCGGCTTGGGGAATTGAAGGCCGTGTGCCGTTTTTGGACAAAGAATTTATGGATGTAGCGATGCGCATCAACCCGCAAGACAAAATGATCAACGGCGAACGTATGGAAAAATGGGTGCTTCGTAAAGCTTTTGAAAGTTATTTGCCGGCAAGCGTGGCGTGGAGACAAAAAGAACAATTTTCGGATGGTGTTGGGTATAGCTGGATTGACACCTTGAAAAAGGTGGTGGCTGAAGAGGTTACTGATGAGCAATTGGCAAATGCCAAATATAGATTCCCTTTACAAACACCAACAAACAAGGAAGAATTTTATTACCGATCTATTTTTCAGGAACATTTTCCATCGGATGCAGCGGCACTTTGCGTTCCGCAAGAAGCATCGGTTGCCTGCAGTACCAAAATTGCGTTGGAATGGGATGCGAGTTTTAAAAATATGAATGATCCATCAGGAAGGGCAGTGGCGAATGTGCATTCTGATGCCTATAAAAAATAGCCGCCATTTATTTGTTTGAATTAATTAAGAAAATCCGGTGGAAGCCGGATTTTTTTTGTTTGAAATTATCAAAGATTGTTCTCTGTAAAAATCTTACTTTTGTCCTTAAGATTATATTAACTAAACTTCGTCATTCTGAACCTGTATGAGTTTAGGTTGAATTGTCAGATTTTTTAAATATCAACAAAAAATGCTATCACAAGAAACGCAGGAAATATTAATTCCAACCTTAAAAAAATACTTTGGCTACGATAGTTTTCGTGAGCAACAACAAGCTATTATAGAATCGGTGCTTTCCAAAAAAGACAATTTGGTGATTATGCCTACGGGTGGCGGAAAATCGGTTTGTTTTCAGTTGCCGGCTTTGTTGTTTGACGGAATTACACTGGTAATTTCGCCCTTAATCGCCTTGATGAAAGACCAAGTGGATGGGTTAACCGCAAACGGGATTCCGGCGGCGTTTTTTAACAGCAGCCAGCTAAGTTCCGCCCAAAACGGAATTTTTGATAAAGTCATCAATTCGGAAATTAAATTGTTGTATGTGGCTCCTGAAAGTTTGTCTTTGCTTGAAAACATATTAAAGGAAAAATACATTAGCTGCGTTGCCATCGATGAAGCGCATTGTATTTCATCTTGGGGACACGATTTTCGTCCATCCTACCAACAGTTGGGATTTTTAAAACAATCATTGCCCAATACGCCAATTATTGCGTTGACCGCCACGGCCGATAAGGCGACTAGGCAAGATATTGTGGATCAATTGAACATCCCGAATGCCACCCAATTTTTAACTTCTTTCGATCGAAAAAATATTGAATTGGAAGTGCGTCCGGCAATTGACCGTGTTACGCAAATCATTAAATTCATCCAAAAAAAACCCAATGAAGCCGGTATTATTTATTGTTTAAGTCGAAAATCGACCGAGCAACTGGCATCAAAATTAAAGCAAAACGGTATCAAAGCGATGCCTTATCACGCGGGCTTAAGTTTTGAGGAAAGAACAAAAACCCAAGAGGATTTCCTGTTCGACAAAACCCAAATAATTTGCGCCACCATTGCCTTTGGAATGGGGATAGACAAGTCCAATGTGCGCTGGGTGATCCATTACAATATGCCCAAAAATATTGAAGGTTATTATCAGGAAATTGGGCGCTGCGGGCGTGACGGCGTAAAGGCGAATGCCTTGTTATTTCACAGTTATGCGGATGTGATCCAGCTTCGAAATTTTGCGGAAGGCGCTTCAAACGAAGAGGTTCAGCTCGCCAAATTGGAGCGGATGCAGCAATTTTCTGAAGCAACAACCTGCAGACGAAAAATTTTGTTGGGTTATTTTGGGGAATTGTTGTCCGAAAATTGCGGAAATTGCGATGTTTGTAAAAACCCGCCCCAGTTTTTTGACGGAACCATCATTGCCCAAAAGGCACTTTCGGTAATTACGCGGTTAAATGAATCAGAAGCCTCGGGTGTCATCATCGATGTTTTAAGAGGCGCAAAAAATGCAACCATTATTGATAAAGGGTACGACAAATTAAAATCGCATGGCGTTGGCGCGGCCATTTCTTGGCACGATTGGCAGCAATATATCATTCAGTTAATCAATCAGGGATTTTGCGAAATTGCTTTTCATAAAAACAACGCTTTGCACCTGACGTCTTTTTCAAAAAAAGTATTGTTTGAAAAAAAAATGGTTTATTTAACCAAACCATTGGCGTTTAAGGAACAAGCCGTTGTTCAAAAAGAAATAAAGGAAAAAAATTCACCAAAAGACACTTTGTTTGAACGTTTGCGCAAGCTTCGTTATAAAATTTCTTTGGAAGAAAATATTCCCGCCTATTTGGTTTTTAGCGATGCCACCTTAAAAGAAATGGAAAGGGCAAGGCCAATGAGTGCTTCGGAATTTATGGGAATAAGCGGGGTAGGGCAACGAAAACTGGAAGTTTATGGCGACGAATTTATTTCGGAAATCATTTCATTTATGGAAGGAAAAATACCAAAGAAGAAAAAAGGAGATACCTATAAAGTTACGTATGATTTGTACAAGGAAGGTTTAACCATTGATGAAATTGCCGAAAACAGAAATTTGAGTCCAACCACTATATTTTCGCATTTGGCTAAATTGTATGCCGACGGAAAAGAGATCAATATTTATGATTTTATAACAGCTGAAGAGGTTGAACTGGTTAAAAAGGCAAAAGAAGCCTTAGAGAACCCTGAAGCATTAAAGCCTTATTTTGACTATTTTAAAGAAGAAATGGAATATTTTAAAATTAGATTGGCGCTATCGATACTTGAAAAAAACCTCTAAGTTTTGAAGTTTGAATTTATATTAAAAGTTAAATATTGAGTCCACTCCGAAAAGTATTTTATAATTTAAGATTCTAATAATCAGATAATTAGTTGCATATTTAAATTATTTTATGTATCTTGGTAACACCAAATTAAGAACGCCAGATGTTTAAAAAAACTTCAAAAACGCC
>JAUYUA010000042.1 GCA_030694935.1 Lutibacter sp.
GCAGGCCATACTGACAGTGTAGGTTCAGACAAATCAAACCAATTATTGTCTGAAAGAAGAGCCGCCGCTGTTAGAGATTATTTAATCTCAAATGGTATCAATGCTGATAGATTGACAACGGTAGGTTTTGGAGAAAGCAAACCAGTTGACACAAACGCTACAGCTGCAGGCCGTCAAAACAACAGACGTACTGAAGTGACTTTAAAAAATTAAGCTTTTAGCTTTAAAATAATTAAAGTAAAAATCGTCTAAAATTAATTTTTTAGGCGATTTTTTTTGAGAATATTAATCATAATTTTTTAATCCCTAAGGTAAAGCCGAAGGTTGAAATTTAATATTATTAAAATAGTTAAGTAAAAGCCATTTCAATTGAAATGGCTTTTATATTTTTATAGGGAATAAAAAAATCAGATGAAATGAGCATTTCAGGACACGACTCAAACACCAATGAAAATATATGAAATCATTTATCTCAAGTGTTTTTGAAGATGTTCAAAGCAAACACCAAAGTTTCAACAATTTAATATTTGTGCTCCCAAGCCAACGGGCCTGTGTGTTTTTAAAAGAAGAAATTATAGAAAAAACACAGGGCGCCTTCTTTTTGCCAAAAATAATCAGCATTGAAAATTACATTCAGGAATTGGCAGCTATCAACCTTATTGATGCTACCCAATTGTTATTTGAATTTTATAGCATTTATCAGCAAAAGATTCCCAAAGAAAACAGGGAATCGTTTGATGCTTTTTCTCAATGGGCCACCATTGCTTTGCACGATTTCAATGAAATTGACAGTTATTTGGTGAATGCAACCCAATTTTTTTCGAATTTGAGGGATATAAAAAAACTTGAAGAATGGTTTCAAGATAAAAAGCCAAGCCAATTGGCGATAAACTATCTTCAGTTTTTTGAATATTTGGCAGTTTTTTACGAAGCGCTTTATGAAAAATTGAAAAACAATAAATTTGGCTATCAAGGTTTAATTTACAAAGAGGCCACAAATAATTTAGCGTTTTACATCAATAACAACAGAAATAATCACTTCATCTTTGTTGGATTTAATGCACTGAACAAAGCTGAAGAAACCATCTTTCAGGAATTGTTGAACAACAACTTGGCTTCTGTTTATTGGGACGCAAATCAATCATTTTTTGACAAATCAAATGAAGCAGGCTTTTTTCTGAGAAAATACAAAAGGGAATGGGCGTATTATCAAAAAAACCCTTTTTTATGGGACAATAACGAGATTTCAATTCAGAAAAATATCAATTTAATTGGCGCGCCCAAAAACATCACACAAATAAAATATGCAGGGGAATTGTTGTCGAAAATCGAGAATTTCAGCAAAACAGCATTGGTTTTGGCCGATGAAAATTTGCTTACCTTAACGCTAAATTCACTGCCAAACAATGTAAAAAACATCAACATCACTATGGGATATCCGTTAAAGGACATTCCATTGGCGAGTTTGTTTGATGCGCTTTTTAAACTGCATTTAAACCAGCATAAATTTAATAAGGAGGCAGAACAGCTTTTTTATTATAAAGATGTTTTAAGCGTTTTAAACAACCCTTTTCTAAATAAATTAAATGGCGAAATTCTTCAAAAGTTAATTGCAGAAATTAAAAGCAAAAACAGCATCTTTTTATCGGCTGAGATGCTTAAAAAATATATTTCGCTTGCCGAAGTTGCCCAACTTTCAACGGTGTTTTCTTTGTTTGGTTTTTCAACCTCCATCAATGAAGTTATAAAGCAATGTGTCAATTTAATTAAGGAACTTAAAAACCACGCGGAAGGCGTTGAAAAAGAATATTTGTATCGCTTTTTTACGATTTTTCAGCAGTTGGAAACTTTAAATGTAACCTACAACCACATCACCGATTTAAAATCGCTGAACTTGTTTTACACCCAAATTTTAAGGACCGAAAAACTGTCGTTTCAAGGAGAGCCACTGCAGGGTTTACAGTTGATGGGAATGTTGGAAACCAGGGCGTTGGATTTTGAAACCGTCATTATAACTTCGGTAAATGAAGGGATTTTACCAGGAGGAAAAAACGATTTTTCATTTATTCCTTATGATGTAAAAAAATATTTTGGACTGCCTACTTATCAGGAAAAAGATGCGATTTTTTCTTATCATTTTCAGCGGTTGCTGCAACGGGCCAAAGACATTTATTTAATTTACAATACAGAATCGGATGGTTACGGTTCGGGTGAAAAAAGCCGTTTTTTAACCCAGCTTGAAATCAACAATCCAAATACTACAAAAACCATTATCAGCCCAAAAGTGCAGCATACCATTTTTCCGATACTGCAAATTGCTAAAACACCCGAAATGATGCAAAAACTGCAGGCGGTGTTCACCAAAGGCATTTCTCCATCGGCTTTGGCAACCTATATTTACGATCCGGTGAAATTTTATGAGCAACGTGTATTGGAAATTTATGAAGAGGATGAAGTGGAGGAAACAATTGCTGCCAATACGATGGGTTCTGTGATACACGAGGTGCTTGAAGATTTGTACAAACCCTTTATAGAGCGCTATTTAAGTAAGGGAAATATCGCCGAAATGCAAAAAAACACACACGCTTTGCTGGTGAAATATTTTGAGAAATACTATGAAAAAGGGAATATGGAAACCGGCAAAAACAAGCTCATTTTTGAAGTGTGCAAAAATCATATCATACGATTTTTGAATCAGGAATTGCAAATTCTCAATCAAAATAAACAGCTGAAAATTATCGCTTTGGAAAAGAAATTATCTGCCGAAATAAATATAGACGGCATTAATTTTCCCATAAAATTAAAAGGAATTGTTGACAGAATTGACGAATTGGACGGCGTTACCCGAATCATTGATTATAAAACGGGAAAAGTATTGGTCAACGATTTAAAAATAACCGATTTTAGTGTTTTGGGCAGCGATTATAAATATACAAAGCCATTGCAGGTGATGCTTTACAGTTTTTTATTTTCTGAAGAAAATGGAGGTGATTTTTCAAAACCTGTTGAAGCCGGAATCATTTCATTTAAAAATTTGAACAGCGGTTTCCTAAAAATGAATTTTTCAGAAAAAAGAGGCGCTGCCGAGAGTCTTATTTCCCAAGAAAATATGGATCCGTTTTTAATCGAATTAAAAAGAATAATCGTTGAAATATTAAATCCTGAAATTCCTTTTATCCAAAATCAAAATTTACCTTTTTAAAAAATTTATCGATGCAAAAAAACCTCAATGTAATTGTAAAAAGTAGTGTTCACAACAAACCCATTGTAACCGATGTTTTTTATTTAAAAGACCATGTCAAAAAACCAATCGTACTATTTTGTCACGGTTACAAGGGATTTAAAGACTGGGGCGCCTGGAATTTAGCGGCAGAGACATTTGCGAACAACAACCTGTTTTTTGTGAAATTTAATTTTTCGCACAACGGAGGAACGTTAAAAAACCCCATAAATTTTCCAGATTTAGAAGCTTTTGGCAACAATAATTTTATAAAAGAACTCGATGATTTGGAAGATGTTATTGATTGGGTAACTGCCAATCCCGATTTTAAAAATGAAATTGATGTTGAAAACATCACTTTAATAGGACATTCTCGAGGCGGCGGAATTGTCTCAATCAAGGCTTCAGAAAACAATAAAATAACCAAATTGATCACTTGGGCTGGAGTCTCCGATTTTGGTGCCCGTTTTCCCGAAGGTGAATTGTTGCAAGGCTGGAAAAAGCTGGGTATTTCACATATTTTAAACACCCGAACGCTTCAAGAAATGCCGCACAATTACGCGTTTTATGAAAATTTCAAAGAAAATGAAGCGCGATTGACCATCAAAAAGGCGGTTGAAAAATTAATCATTCCACACTTAATTGTTCACGGCAAAAATGATGAAGTTGTGCTTCCGCAAGAAGCCAAAAATTTGCATTTGTGGAACCCAAAAAGCACACTTGTATTTATTGAAGAAATGAATCATCCGCTGGGTTGTACACAGCCTTGGGAAGGTTCAGCAATGCCTTTGCATCTGGAGAAAGTGGTGAAGAAAAGCATCGATTTTGTTTTTAATAAATAAGCGTTTTTAGCAAAAATTTACAATAAATATGGTGATTAAAAAAGCTTCAGTACAAGATTTGGAACAATTGCTTTCTATTGTAAAAAGCTGCGGGCAAAATTTGATAGAACAGGGCATTTTTCAATGGAATGAAGAATATCCCAAAAAAGAAGATTTGCTCGAAGATATTGAACTTCAGGAACTTTGGAAATTGGAGTACGGAAATAGCATTGTTGGTTTAATAGTGCTCACCGAAATTGAAGATGCCGAATACCAGCACGTAAAATGGCTGACAAAAAATGACAAGAATCTCTATATTCATCGCTTGGCGGTTCATCCAAATTTTCAGGGAAAAGGATTTGCCCAAAAACTCATGAATTTTGCCGAGAATTATGCTTTGGAAAATGGCTATAAATCCATCAGGTTAGATACTTTCAGCCAAAATAAAAGAAATCTGCAATTTTACGAAAAGCGCAATTATATAAAATTGGAAAGCATTTATTTCCCCAACCAAAGCACGTTTCCTTTTTACTGTTATGAGAAAATAATAAATGTATAAAAGGTAGAACATTAAATTTAATGGTTTGATGCCGTAACGTTAAGAAATTTAAGTTGGTGTTTAAATTTAGGCGAAAATATTTATATAAAAACCCGTAACTTTGGGCATTATGGAAAACGGAAGTTTATATACGCACATTCAAAACAACATAGCGGTCATCGAGTTTTTTCATCCGGCGGGCAATTCGCTTCCCGGTGAGTTATTATCTCGGCTAACAGCTGCTTTTAATGAATTAAGTGCAAATAATGTGGTGAATGTAATCATTTTAAAAAGCGAGAAAGAAAACACTTTTTGTGCAGGCGCTTCGTTTGATGAATTGAGTGCCATTTCAACTGTCGAAGAAGGAAATAAATTCTTTTTGGGCTTTGCCAACGTGATTAACGCGATGCGAAAATGCTCAAAATTAATTATTGGCCGCGTTCAGGGAAAAGCTGTTGGCGGAGGCGTTGGTTTGGCTGCGGCCTGCGATTATTGTTTTGCCACGGAACAGGCTTCCATAAAATTATCGGAATTCTCCATTGGCATCGGTCCGTTTGTGATTGCTCCGGCGGTTGCGCGTAAAATGGGTGTAGCGGCTTTAAGTGAATTGACTTTAGACGCCAGCAATTGGCAAAATGCCTATTGGGCGAAAGAAAAAGGTTTGTTTGCCAAAGTTTTTGAAACTGTTGAAGAAATGGACAAGGAAGTTGATATTTTGGCTTTGAAGTTGTCTCAATACAATCCGCAAGCGTTAAAAGAAATGAAAAAAGTGTTGTGGGAAGGCACGGAACATTGGGATATATTATTGGTTGAAAGAGCAAAAATTAGCGGTAAACTGGTGCTGTCTGAGACCACAAAAAGCGCTTTGCTAAAATTTAAAAAGTAATAAAATGTTGTTGAATTTCATCTTATTTTTTCTGCAAATTAACATTGAAGAGAACATTAAAAACGCACCGGATAAAGATTATGAAACAGGTGTTATAATTGGAACCTATTTGCCGTTTGTTTTATTGGCTGCATTGGCTTATTTTATTTATTACAAAGCCAAAAACAGAAAAGATTTGGAAGATTAAATTTATATATTTATTCAATGTTGTCCGATAAAAATCCATTACATTTAATAAATCTAAGTATAAATGGGACTTGACAAACAGGTCGCCCCGATGGGGCTTGTTTTTAATAAAAATATATTTTCTACATGCAGGTCGTCCCGATGGGACTTAAAACAGCTCCGTAGGAGCGAAATGTTTGTAGAATATTGTAAAAAGTCAGATTTAAAGCCCCAGAGGGGCGACCTGTTTGTTTTGAAAAATTTAACCAGACAATAATGAATGAAAATGAGTAAAATTAGAATCACAAAGCAATTTAATTTTGAAACTGCACACGCATTGTACGGCTACGACGGGAAATGCAAAAATATTCACGGGCACAGTTACAAGCTTTCAGTAACGGTAATCGGTACGCCAATAAGTGATTCAAATAACGTAAAATATGGAATGGTGATTGATTTTGGGGATTTGAAAAAAATTGTTGCTACAGAAATCGTGAACAAATTTGACCACGCAACCATATTTAACAAAAACACGCCGCACATAGAATTGGCAAAAGAATTGGAAAAAAGAGACCACAATGTTATTTTGGTCGATTATCAGCCAACCAGCGAAATGATGTTGGTGGATTTTGCCGAAAAAATTAAAAACAGGTTACCAGAAAACGTAAAGTTGCATTCCCTGAAATTGCAGGAAACCGGAACTTCAAATGCTGAATGGTTTGCATCAGACCAAATTCCCATCTAAATCTTCCCTAAGGGAAGACTTTTTTGCTGGACGTTTAAAAAATATTTTTCGTTAATTTCTTGAAATTTGCGTTAAGGAAAGAGCGGCATGTTTGAGCACTTTTTTGCGGTTTTTTCACCGCTAAAAATGCGAGTAGCGATTGCCTGACCCGCCAGCAGGCGGGGAACGCCCAAAATAAAATTACAATTATTTTTAGGTGCCGTTAAAGGTATTCATAGTGTTGTTTAAGCCGGCGGTTCCAAAGGATTTAATGAGTTCTGCCGATCGGTCTAAACGTTCAGGGAGCGATTTTAACTCGTTTTTGTCCCATTCGCCCAACACAAAATCTACCTGCCGGCCTTTTGAAAATTCGGAACCAACGCCAAATCTGAATCGCGTATATTCCTGGGTTTGTAAAACGGCCGTAATGTCTTTTAAACCATTATGCCCGCCGTCACTTCCTTTGGCTTTTAACCGAATGGCTCCAAAATCTAAGTTTAAGTCGTCACAAACGACCAATAAATTTTCAATGGCGATGTTTTCTTTTGTAAGCCAATATTTCACTGCTTTACCGCTTAAATTCATATAGGTTGAAGGTTTCAGCAAAATAAAAGTTCTTCCTTTAAATTTGAAAGTGGCGATGGTGCCCAGTTTTTCGCTTTCAAAAGAAACGGCTTCTTTTGATGCCAATTCATCTAAAACTTTAAACCCGATGTTATGGCGGGTTTCCGCATATTTTTCGCCAATATTGCCTAAACCCACAATTAAATATTTTTTCATAGGATGTTGCGCCGGGGTTTCCTTTTTTGAACCAAACAATATTTTTAGTAATTTATTCAATTGCATGATGCAAAAGTAGTAAAAAGATTGCGGTTTATTTAAATGAAAAAAGCGCTGCCAATGCAACGCTTTTTCATAATAATAAAAATCTTATTTTTTTCCTTTAGTTTCTGCTGTAGCTGCTTTTGCAACGTTACGAGAAGTTCTAACTTGTGCGATTACAGTATTTTCTGGATGTAAAATAGTGTATTTTTTGCTGGACACTTCCGTAACATACAATTTATCTCCAATGTCTAATTTTGAGATATTGGCATCAATAAAGTCTGGTAAATCTGCAGGCAATGCTCTAACGTTTAATTTACGTTGTGCAAAACGCAATGACCCACCTCTAATAATACCTGGCGCTGTGCCAACCAATTGAACTGGAATTGCCATTGTTACCAATTTATCATCAAATAACTGATAAAAATCGATGTGTAAAATTTTGTCTGATACTGGGTGAAACTGAATGTCCTGCAAAATTGCATTGTATTTGTTTCCTTCAAATTCAATCTTAGCAGTATAAACGTTTGGAGTGTACACTAAGTTTTTAAATGCAGTTTCGTCTGCTGAAAAGTGTAATGCTTTGTCTCCTCCGTATAATACGCAAGGAACCTTTCCAGCATTACGTAGGGCTTTAGTAGCTACTTTGCCCACGCTTTCTCTTTTAGATCCGGTGATTGTAATTGATTTCATTTATTTATATTTAATTATTATTTACATTAAAAATTGTCCGCTAATGGATGTGTTGTCCTGTACTTTGTGCATAACATCCGCGAATAAAGGGGCGCAAGTTACAACTTTTATTTTAGAACTTTCTCTTTTTAAAGGAATTGTGTCTGAAACTATCAGCTCGGTTAATTTAGAGTTTTCGATGCGTTCATAGGCGTTTCCTGACAAAATGGGATGTGTGCAAATAGCACGAACGCTTAAGGCGCCTTTTTCAATCATTAAATCTGCTGCTTTGGCAATGGTTCCTCCGGTATCAATCATATCGTCCACAATAATCACATGGCGGTCTTTTACCTCGCCAATGAGTTCCATAGAATCTATTTCATTTGCTTTTATGCGTTGTTTATAACAAATCACCACATCGCTTTCTAAAAATTTAGAGTAGGCATAAGCGCGTTTTGAGCCGCCCATATCAGGCGAGGCAATGGTTAAATTTTGCAGATTTAATGAATGGATGTAAGGCAAAAAGATGGTTGAAGCAAACAAGTGGTCAACAGGTTTTTCGAAGAATCCCTGAATTTGATCAGCGTGCAAGTCCATAGTAATAATTCTTGTTGCTCCTGCAGTTTGCAAAAGATTTGCCACTAATTTTGCGCCAATGGCAACACGAGGCTGGTCTTTACGGTCTTGTCTAGCCCATCCGAAATAAGGGATTACGGCAGTGACGTGACGTGCTGACGCTCTTTTTGCGGCATCGAGCATTAAAAGCATTTCCATTAAATTGTCGGAATTTGGAAAAGTTGAGCCCACAATAAAAATGCGTCGTCCTCTAACCGATTCAACAAAGGCGGGCTGAAACTCCCCGTCGCTAAACCTTGTTACCACTACGTTTCCTAACGGAATTCCGTAATTTTTGGCTATGTTTTTAGCCAATTCTTTGCTTTGAGTACAAGCGAAAATTTTAGGTTCAAGAAAAGGGATGTCCATTTTTTAGCGGTGTTAATTAATTAGGTTTCCGTATTTTGATTGCAAATTTAAAATTATTTAAATGGTAATGCTATAACTAATTGAAGTTTTTGTGATTTAGTTGAAAAATATTTTTAAATTTGCACACCGAAACATTTGCCTCGATGGCGGAATTGGTAGACCTGTCTGCCGACAGGCAGGCGCGCTGGAATGAAAAAGTATGTTTTATGTATATGCAATATCAAGTTTAGCACATAATTATATTTATGTAGGATTAACACAAGACGCTGAAGAAAGGGTAAAAAGGCATAATGGAGGTAGAGAAAGAACTACAAAATTTTATAAACCATTTGAATTAATTTTTTCAGAGGTTTGTGAAACAAGAGTTGAAGCTCGATTTCGAGAAAAGTATTGGAAATCTGGTGCAGGAAAAGAAAAATTAAGAATTTTGAGGGATTCTAAAAAATAGGCCTCGATGGCGGAATTGGTAGACGCGCTGGATTCAAAATCCAGTTTTCGCAAGGAAGTGTGGGTTCGATTCCCACTCGAGGTACAAAAACCCAGTAAATCATTTGATTTACTGGGTTTTGTTATGAATAACAATATGGTGACTAATTTTTTCTTAGAAAGGACATGTAGATTTTATACGATTTTTATTTGACAGATCCCTAGTTTTGTTAGATTGGAGCTAGTTTTATTGAAGTTTTTTTAATTTAAATAAATTAGAAATAATTACAAACCAAAATCTATTGGATTGAACAAATTATTACCCAAACCAAAAGGAATTAATTCTAAATGTTGCAATCTTCCAATTATAATCGCTGGATGCGTTTTAAATTTTTCAGCATACCTAATAACATCATTTTCTCTTAAGTTACGATTGCTTGTTATTTCAATTTCTTGGTCTTTAGTTAAAAGCAAATCTGCAGAAAATTCATTTGCTTCATTTTCATAAATTTGATTTTCTCCATCATATTCAATATTTTCAATTGAAATGTACTTTTTACCATGAAGTAAAATATGTCCAATTTCGTGAAAAAAGGTAAACCAAAATATATCATTTCTTTTATAACGCCCACTTAATTGAATTAATGGAGCATCGACTAGCCACCTGGTTGAACCGTGTATTGGCGCTTTTGGTAAACAAGGTGTATGCACTACTTTTACACCTGCATAACTGCATAATGCTTGTATCTTACTGAAAAAATCATTTGGTTGTGTAACCATAATATTTTTCAGTTTTGGAAGTATTTCAAGTAAATTTTTTTTATTAAACTCAGATACACGATAAGCCTTAGCTTGAATTTCACCCTGTCTTAACCAGGCGGAAATTGCGCCGGCATTTTCATTTTCTTTTAATGAAATTCTAAAATTAACCAGCAATTTTTGATTATAATAATAATCGTAATATCCTTTAGTATTAGACACTTCAAAGTACTCAAATAGGTTAATAACCTTAACTTCTTTTTTAGAGGTTGGTTCAACCCATCCTAAGGTGGCCATTTTAGCATAAGGGAAAATTTTAGACCACTCAACTCCTTCATCTATTGTTTTTTGGTAAGCAACTCTTGCTAAATATTCATCGTAAGTTCTTTGTCTGTTAATCCAAAAATGTGCAGGAATTTTTAATACTTGCTCGAATAAGATTCCCATCTCAGGAGTAATTCCACTTTTTCCATTCAATACATCTGAAATTGTTTTCTCAGGTTTTCCAGTTCTAACAGCAAATTCTTTTGCTCCCATCAGTTTTTCTGATAAAATTTCGGCTAAAGTTGTGCCGGGATGTGAAACGGATTGCGGGTAATATTCTGTAATTGTTGCCATTTGTCTCGTTTTAATGATAATCTTCAATTTCAATTATTTCAATTCCTTTTATCTCGATCCAGAGGTATTGACCGTCCTTATTGGTTGGAATTGGGTTCACATGAGGTTCAAAAATTAATCTATATGGATGGACCAAATTACAAGCCCATTGCCCTTTTCTATTCTTAACTAATTCGTGGTAATTGCCTGGTAAATGTCTAACATCTTCTAAAGTTTGGGCCGCAGTTAAATCATCAAGCCGCTGTTTAAATAATTGGGCTTCTCGTTTGCCAAGTTTTTTTTCAGCTAATCTATCATCATTAGCAATTTTTTTTAATTTATTATTAGCAAACGTAATATCCATGCAAATATATATTTTTTTGTTAACAGTAAGTGTTAATAAAAATTATTTTTTTGTTAAATTTTATTTATCATAACAATTATTTAACTATTCTCAACAATCTCAATCTCCTCCTCACTCAACCCATACAACGCATAAACCATTGCATCAATTTCTATGTCTGTGTTATCTATAGTGGTTTTTAGTGCCAATGCTTTTTTGCTTTCCTGCAAAAAGTAATCTTCCCATGCTGCTTTTTGGGATAAGGAAAGTTTAACTTTTTTCTTTTCTAATTCTCTAATAAAATCTCCATAAGAAAGCAAATACCAGTCTTGTAATTTTTTAGGCAATGAGTTTGCAGCATTGGCAAGGGGTTTAAACCCCTTGTCGAAGAATTCTCTTTCTAAAGCTCTTTGGAATTTTTGTGAAGTTTCTTTAAATTCAGTGTTTTTTTTAATTAGGATATTTGCAATTTCTTCAAATTTCGCAATATCCACAGGCGTTTTTATAGGTATTGTTTCAATATATGGTCTTCTGAAATCTAAATATCCTCCCTGCAATGTTGAGGCAATAGATTTTAAATAATAATAAGTTAGCTTAGAATTTAAAATTGGTAAAAGATGTTTCACAGCTGTGGAAATGAAAAAATTATTATCTGAAAGTGAATATTCCCCAGTGGAATCAAAATAGAAATTACATTGATTATTAATTCTTGGGTAAATTATTTTTGGTTTAAACAAATATTCAGCATTTTTACTTCCATATCTGCTTAAGCACCACCAGTTAAATCTACCTTCTTTTACCTCTGGTCTATTTGAAAGTAATTCTTTGTTTTCAAGTAGGTAATTTTTGATATTCTCATCATATTCTAAATCATACTCCCAAGGTATATAAAGTAAATACAAATTATCAAATGAAAGATTATTTCTTTTAACCTCTTTTCCTGTTACTATTTTTCTGATGAAAGATTTATTTTTCTCATTAATTAAATTATCTGCAGTGATTTTATCAATGATGAACACTTCATTTTTTCCTGTTGAAACACCTCTAAAAATTTTGTTATTTACAATTTCTTTAAGAGTGGTTGAATTATTTTTTAATTTGCTAAGCAAATTACTATTATTACTATTTTGAAATTGCCAATTATCATCCTCCATAGAAGTGTAATCTACTCTTACTGATTTTTTTATTAATAGATTTAATGGGTCCTTTGATGTTAGTTTTTTATTGATTTCTGAATAAATAAAATAGTCTTTAGTGTAGTTTTTATTTTTATTTAAAACAAAAATAATAGGATAGGTTGTTGCATCATCAAAAACTGGATAATCATCAAAATCAAAAAGTAATTCTAAATTTGATTTTTGTTTAATAACATTTCTAATTTCCTTACCATAACTAGCTTTTAAAAATTTATTAGGTAAAATGAATGAAAATAAACCTCCATTATTTATTAAGTTTATTCCTTTTTCAATAAAATAGGTATATAAATCAGCTATACTGTTATAACATTTGTAGTTCTTTTCTAAATATGGTTTTATTTCTTTAAATAATTCTTGCCTCACATAAGGCGGATTCCCAATCACCACATCAAAACCACCTTTATATTCTTGCCTAAAAGCGTGTTCATAACTACAAATTATACTTTCGACAAGGGGTTTAAACCCCTTGTTGCTGTGTTGCGGCAAATTATGTTTGCTTCGGTTGTGTTTTATATAGTCTATTGCAGTAAAAAGATGCTCCTCATTAGTTATTTCCTTGCAACCAAATTTTTGTGTCCATAAAGGAGTTTGCTTTTTAGTGTCTGGCAATGGAGCATGCTCCATTGTTACACTGTTATGCTCCATAGCTATAGTGTCTGGCAAGGGAGCATGCTCCCTTGTTTGGATGAGTGTCAATGAAGCATGCTCCCTTGTTTGGATGAGTGGCAATGGAGCATGCTCCCTTGTTTGGATGAGTGGCAATGGAGCATGCTCCATTGTTTGGATGAGTGGCAATGGAGCATGCTCCATTGTTTGGATGAGTGTCAATGAAGCATGCTCCCTTGTTTGGATGTGTGTCAATGAAGCATGCTCCATTGTTTGGATGAGTGGCAAGGGAGCATGCTCCCTTGTTATAAGTGTATGCTCACTTGTTCTATTTTGTGTGCAATTTTTAGAGGTTATGGATTTTATCTTTT
>JAUYUA010000044.1 GCA_030694935.1 Lutibacter sp.
AGCTTTTTTAGTCCCAGAGGGACGACCTGTCTGTAGAAAATAGATTTTCAAAAAAACAAGCCCCATCGGGGCGACCTGTTTGTTAAGGCCGATTAAGATTGGGATTGTTAAATTGCAATGAATTTTTACCGGACAACAATGATTAAAAATTTAACTTTTATAAATTATAAATACTGGATGCCAAAGACTAAATTATTGAAAATTAAAATATTAATAATATATAATGAAACGCATAATTTTAACCTGTCCCGACAAATACTCTATAGTTAAAATCGACAAGGGCGAATTGGTGAGTTTTTTAAAAAACAAGGAGGAACTGATTCACCAAAAAGGGCAACCCGGATGGCGGAATTCTGATACTGAAATGTTTCCGGTTATCGGTCCGACCGAAGCAACTGATTTTATGGTTTCAACGCCGAAAGGCAATGCGATTCAAGATCAGCACGGACTTTTAAGGGAATTAACCTACAATTTAACGCAAAGCGATGAGAATTGTGCCGTTTTCCAAAAAGTGTATACCGCAAACACCATCGTAAAAAATTCAAAATTTCCGAAAAAATCTTCCAAGGAAAAATTGTCTTGGCCTTATGATTTCAGGTTTGCAAAATCATATGAATTGTCTAACGAATCCCTGAAAATTACTTTTGAAATTGAGGCCGAAAAAGGAATGCCTTTTATGCTGGGTTACCATCCGGCGTTCAAATTATCGGGCGACAAAACCGAAATTTGCAAATCAAAAACACAGGAAGTTGGCATTCAAAAAATAATGGATGGCGGCTCAACCGCTTACCCTGTTTTAAATACCCAAGAAATTATATTGCTTAAAAATACTGGTTTTAACATCTCCATCAAAACAAAAGGTTTCAACAATTTTATGTTGTGGACAGAAGTTCCCAATATGCTTTGCATTGAACCAATTACCGCCTATCCTTACACAGAAGGAGAACCGCCGCTTTCTCAAAAATTATTTTGTATTTCAAACGGAAGAGATTCTTTTGAGGCAGTGATTGCCCCGTTTAAAGATTCTTTAATTAAGATCGTTTATTTATGATTAACAGATTAATAGACGCATTAGGCTGTTCGACTAACGCTCAGTGCAGGCATTTCGTTAGTTTACAACTTCCGTTTTCGGTCTTCGGACATTTAACATTTAACATTTAACCTATACACTCCTTGATAATTTGTAAATTCTTTTGGTAAGTTTGCAAAAAAATCAACCTTTTTGCAATTAAAACCAAACCACAATGATTGTTAATAATTAATTATCTTAGTCCTTCAATTTAGCAATATGGAAAAAATACTTATCATAACTGGCGGCAGCAAGGGTTTAGGACTTGGCTTGGCAAAAGAATATCACAAAAATGGCTACAGGGTCATTTCAATTTCAAGAAGCAAAGCAGAAAAATTATATTTTGAAGAGCAATACCAATGCGATTTGAGCAAAAGCGAAACCATTGAAAGTACCTTGGATGAAATTTTCTCGCATCTCGACAAAAATAACACAAAACAGTTGACACTTATCAACAATGCAGGCGAATTAGGAACCGTCAATACGATTGAAAATCTGACCCCGTCTGAAATAAACCATACCATTCAGGTAAATTTAACTGCGCCTTTGATTTTAAGTTCCTTGTTTATTAAATTATCAAAAGACTGGAATTGCAAAAAACAAATTTTCAATATTTCATCGGGCGCCGCTGTAAATCCGTATGAAAGCTGGGTGATGTATTGCGCTTCAAAAGCCGGATTGGATATGATGACCAAGGTGGTTTCAAAAGAACAAAAAGACTTGACAAACGGCGTTTCCATCGTTTCCATTTATCCCGGAATTGTTGCTACCGATATGCAGGAAAAAATTAGAAACACCCCAAAAGAAAACTTTAAAGCCGTGCAACGTTTCATCGATTTCTATGAACATGGCGATTTATTTTCACCAGAACAAGTTGCCAGAAAAATATATCAGCTGGATTTTGACGGTGAATTAAAAAACGGGCATATTTTAGATGTCAGGAATGTATAAAAAAAAGGCTGTCATAAATTTATGACAGCCTTTTTTTGATGGTATAATTTGCAAAAATTTAGGTGGTTGGTTTAACAATCGGTGTGATTGTTAAATTTTTTGCATTCTTAACTTTCTCGTTGGTTAACGCAATGTCAATCACTTCTTTCATGGTGTTTACATAATGAAATTTCAAGCCTTTTAAATACGATTCCTTAATTTCCTCAATATCCTTTTTGTTTTCTATACAAAGCACAATTTCTTTGATATTGGCACGTTTTGCCGCCAATATTTTTTCTTTGATTCCGCCAACAGGCAACACTTTTCCGCGTAACGTAATTTCACCCGTCATTGCCAAATTCGCCTTCATTTTACGTTGCGTAAATACGGAAACAATAGAAGTCAGCAAAGAAACTCCGGCACTTGGACCGTCTTTTGGCGTTGCGCCTTCCGGCACGTGAATATGAATTTTATATTCATCAAGCAATTTAGGATCGATCCCAAAATCGCTGGCATTTGCCCTGATATATTCCATCGCAATGGTTGCAGATTCTTTCATAACATCACCCAACATTCCGGTAATGGTAAGTCCTTTTCCTTTTGAAATAATGGATTCAATAAATAAAATATCGCCTCCAACACTGGTCCAAGCCAATCCGGTTACAACGCCCGCAATATCGTTACTTTCATATTTACTGCGCTCCAGATGAGAAGGCCCTAATACTTTTTCAATAATTTCTGTGGTAATTTTTACCACATATTCTTCTTCCATGGCGATGGATTTCGCAGCATATCGCACAACTTTAGCGATTTGCTTTTCCAATCCCCTTACGCCCGATTCACGCGTATAAGCTTCCACAATTTTTTCTAATTGTTTCTTGCCAATTTGCAAATGCACACTTGTCAATCCGTGTTCTTTTAATTGTTTCGGCAATAAATGACGTTTTGCAATTTCTATTTTTTCTTCGGTCGTATAGCCAGAAACATTGATAATTTCCATTCGGTCGCGCAATGCCCAAGGAATGGTCGACAAACTGTTTGCTGTGGCAATAAACAATACTTTGGAAAGATCATAATCCAGCTCCAAATAATTATCGTAAAACGCAGTGTTTTGTTCAGGATCCAAGACTTCTAACATCGCAGAAGACGGATCACCGTTATGACTTGACGAACCCATTTTATCGATTTCATCCAGCACAAAAACCGGATTTGAAGTGCCCGCCTTTTTCATATCTTTAATGATACGGCCTGGCATAGCGCCAATATATGTTTTTCTGTGGCCTCTAATTTCTGCTTCATCGCGCAAACCGCCCAAAGACATACGAACATATTTTCTTCCAAGCGCTTCGGCAACAGATTTTCCCAAGGAAGTTTTACCAACGCCCGGAGGTCCGTACAAACAAATGATCGGAGATTTCATATCGCCTCTCAATTTTAACACCGCCAAATGCTCAATAATGCGTTCTTTCACCTTTTCCAGTCCGAAATGATCTCGGTCCAATATTCTTTGCGCACGTTTTAAGTCGAATTTATCTTCAGAAAATTCATTCCAAGGCAAGTCCAACAACAGATCCAAATAATTGCGCTGCACGGAATATTCTGCCACTTGCGGATTCATGCGTTGCAAACGTCCCAATTCTTTCTCAAAAGCTTCTTTTACTTCCTCATTCCATTTCTTCGCTTTCGCCCTTTCGCGCATTTCTTCCAATTCTTCATCGTACGAAACGCCGCCCAATTCTTCCTGAATGGTTTTTAACTGCTGGTTTAAATAATATTCACGTTGTTGCTGATCCATATCAGAACGAGTTTTCGACTGAATATCGTTGCGTAAAGCCAATCGCTGCAATTCAATATCCATCTTTTTTAAGGTCAGCAATGCCCTTTCTTTCAAGTTATCCGATTGCAATAATTCTTGCTTCTCATCCACTTTCAAATTCATATTTGAAGAAACAAAGTTGATTAAAAACGGATTGCTTTCAATATTTTTTATGGCAAAGGTGGCTTCTGAAGGCAAATTCGGATTCTCTTTAATGATGCGAATTGCCATTTCCTTGATGGAATCAATAATAGCTTCAAATTCAGGCTCTTTTTCTTCGGAACGATCTTCAATTCGTTCTTTGGTGGTCGCCTGCATATAAGGTTTTTCCTGCACAAAACTGTCAATTTCAAAACGCTTTTTGCCTTGAATAATAACCGTTGTATTTCCGTCGGGCATTTTCAGCATCCGCAAAATGCGCGCAACAGTGCCCACTTTATATATATCGTTGGTGGTTGGGTCTTCAATGCTTTCGTCTTTTTGCGCAACAACGCCAATGATTTTGTTTCCTTTATAGGCTTCTTCAATTAAACGAATCGATTTATCGCGCCCGGCGGTAATTGGAATTACGACACCAGGAAACAACACCGTATTTCGCAAAGGCAATATTGGCAAAACAGACGGAATGTCTTCATTATTAATTTCTTCTTCATCTTCTGGAGTCATCAACGGTATCAAATCAGCATCCTCATCTAACATATGTTGTAATGACATATTGTCAAGTTTAAAAAATTTCGATTTACTCATAGTATTTTATTGGGTCATTTTGTCATTAATAATTTCTTGACTTAAAAAATGATTTATGCAAAATTAATTTATTTTTCTGGTTATCAATAATTTATATAGATCACAATGGTACTATCCCTTAATAAATTTCAATTGTTATGCCAAAAAACCCATTAAACCTGATTATTTTTTTAGTAATTTTAAATATACATTATTGTCTGGTTAAATTTTCGGCTTAATTTTAATAGGTACAGTAATTTGTATCCAGTTATTTTTGGCCTGCCTGCATTTGCGTAAGGGATTGCCCTTCGACCCGATAGCTATCGGGTCCACTCAGGGTAAACAAATCCTTTTTTGATTCGCCTTCTGGCGAAGAAAAAAAGATTACTTCACCACAATTTTATTTTAATAGGAGTTCAGTGAACCATGTTTGTAGCGAAAAGCCAGACCTGCCTGCCGGCAAGCCTGCCAGCTGGAGGGTAACGCCAAAATAGAAATTACTGTATTATTAAAATTAAACCAATGATTTTAATTTTATAACTGTTTATGGTCTTGGCTTTTAAAAAAATTATTTAACTTTAAAAAATTAAAACACTACTGATGAAAAAATTAGAACTTTTTGTAATTGTCCTGCTCATTACAAGTGCGCTCTATTCACAAAATACCCAATTGAAAAAATTCAGCTCAAGAGAATTGAATGACGATCGATTTCTTAAAATTTATGTTCCGCCGGGATATGCAGACGATAAAACAAAATTGTATCCGCTAACCATTGTGCTGGATGCCGAATATTTATTTGATGTTTATGTGGGAAATTCCATCCTTTTTTCATCAAAGGAAAAAGCGCCGGAACAAATTATTGTCGGCATCAACCAAAATCAGTTCAATGAACGCGCTAAAGATTGTGAATATTCAAAAGAAAATAGTTTGCCCACGAAAGACAGCGAGGCATTTTACCGATTTATAAGAAGTGAATTGATGGATTATTTAGAGGAAACTTACAGGTTGTCGCCTTTTAA
Source organism: Lutibacter sp. (assembly GCA_030694935.1). Classification (GTDB taxonomy): domain Bacteria; phylum Bacteroidota; class Bacteroidia; order Flavobacteriales; family Flavobacteriaceae; genus Lutibacter. The sequence goes on from JAUYUA010000044.1 coordinate 5,561, forward strand.
AACCATCGTTGGCAACACATTGACAGCCAATTTTATCAATTATTTTTTAATAGAAGATGACCCCGGTTTTAATGCATTTGTGGCCATAAATCCGTATTATGCGCCAGATATGCCGGCGCTGATGCATCAAAAAATACCGACTTTAAAAAATGAAAACCGATTTTATTATTTGTCCGGAGGAAACTACCTTTCTGAGAACTGGAAAACGGCAATTAATGGAACCAATGAACTTTTAAAAACAGCCAACAATCCAAAATTTAAATATCAATACGAATTCTTCGAAAAAAGCAATGCCGTGGCGTCCATCGGACAAAGCATTCCGAGTGCTTTTGCCTTTATTTTTGATTTGTATTCGGCGATTTCAAAAGAAGAGTTTGATAAAAATATCAAAGATCTTTCGCCTGCTGATGCCATTGCATATCTGGAAAATAAATATGTTGAAATTGACTATTTATTCGGAAGCAATCTAAAAATAAGGGAAAGCGATATTTTCGCCATTGAATCCATTATTTTGGACAAAGAAAATGGGGATTATTTAAAGAATTTTGGAGAAATGATCAACAGACTTTATAAGGAATCACCGATTGGCGATTATTATATAGGACGCTATTATGAAACCGGAGGCAAATTTAAACAAGCCTTGGAGTATTACAAAAGCGGTTATATGAAATTGCCGGAAGGCGACCCCAATGCCGATGGCTATTATGAAAATATTGAAAGGGTTCTTAAAAAACGTGACGGAACTTATAAAGAATAATGTTAAATGTTAAATGTTAACTGTTATATGTTATAAGTTATTGGTTAGGAACCATAATTAACTTTCAGCTTTCAGCTTTTAACTTTTAACATATAACTTATTCCAATAAACTGTCTTTTTGTATAATTGACCAATCAGCTAATTTGATTCCTTCATCGGAAATGGTGATTAATTTTTGTCGGAACAATCCGCCAACAGCATTTTTAAAGGCTTTTTTACTCATTCCCAACTGGTATTTTATTTCTTCCGGAGCCGTTTTATCGTTCAATGGCAAAAAACCTTTGTTTTCTTTGAGCGCCTTCAGCAGTGTAATTTCATAGCTAACAATCGTTTGTTTAAAACCTATGGGCTGCAAACTCACGTCGAGCTTTTCATCTTCCCTAATTTTTTTAATGTAACCGGTTAATTGCTGTCCTTCATGGATTTTTTGAAAAAGCTCACTTTTATATAGCAATCCTTCAAATTCGTGATTTACCATCACCGTAAAACCCAATGTTGTGGACTTCACAACCAACAAATCTACCTTATCCCCTATCTTTAATTCTTCCATTTTTTAAGCTTTTAAATTGTTGAAATATGCTTTTAATATCTGGTCATTTTCTAACCTTGGCGTGAAGATTTCCAACACCTTAGGAAGGCTTGAATCTTCATAAAAATTAGATAGCTGTAACTGTAATTCCGTTTCATCTTTTGCGGTGCTGTATTCAAAATGATACATTTTACACAAATGTTGGGCAGTTAAGTTGTGTGGCGTTTCAAAATAATCCAATGATCCTGATTGTTTCGGACCCGGAATAAATCTGAAAATACCGCCTCCGCCATTGTTAATTATCATAATTCTGAAATTGTTTGGAATATAGTTGCTCCACAACGCATTGCTGTCGTACACAAAACTGATATCTCCAGTAATAAACAAGGTGTTTTCTTTAACTGCGTAAGCCGCACCAATGGCGGTGCTTGTGCAGCCGTCTATTCCGCTTGTGCCTCGGTTACAAAAAATTCGCCAGGTTTTGTTGCTCTCAAATAACTGTGCATAACGAATAACGGAACTGTTGCCCAACTGCAATTGGGTATGCTTTGGAATGGTTGCCAAAATAATATCAAACACTTTTAAATCGGAAAACGCACAGGTTTCCATAAATTCCTGGTGTTTTTGCAATCGGAATTCCTTTTTATGCAGCCAAAATTGCTGGTAATTGCTTTCTTTTGATTTTGTTAAAAAGAAAAACTGGCTAAAAAACAGTTGCGGAGATACCTTAAAATGATGCTCTAAACAATGAAAAGTATTGTATGCCCTTAAAGCATCTGCGTGCCAATGGTGTTTAGGTTTGTAATTTCGAAGTTGTTCCTTTATTTTTTTTGAAACAATCATGCCCCCAACAGTCAGTAAAATATCGGGTTTAAATTCTACCAGTTCATCTTCCACAAAAGGAAAAATCAATTTATCGATGCTGTTGATGAATTTCGGATGTGAAACATTGGCGGTATTTTCGACTAGCACCAATACAGAAGGATCTTTTGCCAAATATTCCAATTGGATTTGAAGCAATTCATCGGGAAAATGTTCGCCCACCAACACCATCTTTTTTGTTGAAGCATTCCAAATATCGGCAAATTTTTGAAGTTCGTCAACGTCCAGCGGAATTTCCTTCAGCAAAGATTTTTCTTCAATTTTAACAATTTTCGATTTTAATTTTTCAACCTCAGCCTCAATATTTTCTGTCGTTATTATTTCGTACAAAGGATCCTCAAAAGGCACATTGATATGCACCGGGCCTTTTTCGTTAATCGCTGTATGCAGTGCTTTTTCTATGAGCTCACTGTCATTTCCGTACCCTAAATTTGCGCTGAATAAAATGTGATTTTCAAACACGTTTTCCTGGCGAATTGTTTGTCCGTCCCCAACATCAATCAAATTTGCCGGCCTGTCTGCCGAAATGATTACCAAAGGAATATTGCTGTAAAAAGCTTCTGAAATTGCAGGGTAATAATTTAACAATGCCGAGCCGGAAGTACATACCAAAGCAACCGGTTTTCTGGTTTGCTGTGCAATTCCCAAAGCAAAAAAAGCGGCACTGCGCTCATCAACCACCGATTCAATTTTAATCTTTTTAGCTACATTAAAACCAATAATTAACGGTGCATTTCGCGAACCGGGCGAAATAACAATATGTTCGATCTCATTTACAATGCAAGAAGCTATAACAAGTTGCGCTAATTCTTTTGTTGGATATTTTGGCATTCAATTGCTAAATTAAAGATGCAAATTTAAGGAAAGTTATTTCAGTAATTCGTGAATTAATGCATCATTTACATCCTTAAAACAGGATTTAAACAAATTTTTATAAAAGACAATAATTTGACTAAACATTTTATTGAGTTTAGGTGATTAAACGCAATTTTAAAACAACACTTTTTTCATCACCTGTGTTTTTGATACGGTTTCTTCCCACTCATTTTCAGGAATGCTGTCCGCCGTAATTCCGCCGCCCACATAAATAGACACCAAGCTGTTTTTCAATTGCATGCAACGTAAATTCACGAATAAATTAGTGGCATTATGGATATTCAGTTCTCCTAAAAAACCCGTATAAAAAGATCTGTCATAGCCTTCGTTCTGCAAAATAAAAGCAGCGGAAACGGCTTTTGGCAAACCACAAACTGCTGGAGTTGGATGAAGGGAATTTATAAGTTTTTCAAGCGAATCGTCACACTTCAATTTACCTGAAATATCGGTTCTTAAATGTACCAAATTGCCGGCCTGGACCGAAAATGGTTCAGATACTTCCAGATTTTCAATAGCTGTTTTTAAATTTTCCAGCATAAAATCAGTAACATACTGTTGTTCCTGTTTTTCTTTATTTTGCCATACCACATTTGTTGTTCCGTTGTATTTTTGTGTTCCTGCCAAAGCCATGGTTTTAAAGTTGCCTTTTTCAACAGTGAGTAATTTTTCAGGCGTTGCGCCCATCCACAATCCCACTTCAGGATGAAACCATAAATACACAAAAGCATTTTTATAAGCCAATAACATTTTTTTAAAAGTGTTAAGCACATTTAAATTGGGCTGTTCAAGTGTTTCCTTTCGAGACAACACAATTTTTTGGGCATTTTTATTTTTGATGAAATCAACGGCTTTTTGAACTATTGCGATGTGTTTTTCTATAAAATCATTTGACTCTTCAATATTTTCAAATGCCGATTTTTCTGAATGAATTTCAATAATTTCAGGCAACTTAATAGCTGGAATCGATGCACAAAACGATTCGCATTCATCAAAAGGAAACAATATTTTTTTCTCTTGTGAGTTAAAAGGCGCAAACACAAAACCCGATTCATCGTAAGATTTTAATTGATGCAATTCTTGCGTTCGCTGCACAAAAGCTGTCACCAAATCCTCATCCGGTTTTCTGAAGACGACAAATGGTGCTTTTGATTGAAAAACACGTTCTAATTCAATAAAAAAATTTGTTGTTTCTTCTGACAATGGCTACAAATTAAATAATTAAAAATCAGTATACTAAATGTTATTTCGGTAAAATAATATTGGTGAGCCTGCACGTAGAAATTAATTTTCCCAAGTCATCTTCTACCCTGATATCTATTAAATGTGTGGTTCTGCCTTTATGAATAAACTTTGCCGTAGCAATAACATTTCCGCTTTTGGCGCTTCCTAAATGATTGGCTGAAAATGCAATGCCACGCACCATAAATTTATCATTATCTATTGCCAACATGGAAACCGGACTGCCGACACTTTCGGCCAAAGCCATGGTAGCACCGCCGTTTAAAACACCGTCGGGCTGAAAAACTCTTGTGTTTACGGGCATTTTAGCCACCAAATAATCATCGCCAACATCAGTATAAGTGATACCCAATGTTTCCATCAGGGTATTTTTGCATAAAGAGTTTAATGTTTTTAATGTTTTTTCTTTTTGATCCATATAAAAATTGTCTGTCGGTAAAAATAAGAATTAAAACTTAAATAGTACCTTTGTATTTTAAAATCAGTAGAGAAAATGGCTTACAAAATTAGGGTAGTATTGGACGTTGAAAAAGACGTAATCAGGGATATTCTTGTTAATGAAACCATTAATTTGGAAGATTTACATTTTATTATTGCGAAATCGTTTGGTTTTCAAGGACTTGAAATGGCTTCTTTTTACAGAACCAATGAAGATTGGGAACAAGGTGAAGAAATTCCGCTTTTTGATATGTCAGATGATGGAACCGCGTTGTGCATGAGAAATTCTTTATTGAAAAATGTTTTAACGAAAGAAGGTGATAACCTGATTTATGTGTACGATTTTCTTTCCATGTGGACATTTTTTGTTGAATTATCCAAAATTGAGGCTATTGATAAAAAGGATCTGCCAAAAGTCATGTTGTCTATAGGGGAAAAACCCGATAAAGCACCCGAAAAAGAATTTACCGCAGAGGCAGAATTTGATGATTTTGACAGCCTCGACGATGACGATTTTGAAAATTTAGATGAATTTGACTACGATAATTATTAAATGACAATAAGTACTTAAAGTGCCTAAAGTTTGGAGTACTTAAAGTTAAAAAATAGAAAAAACCTGAAATCTTATTTCATATTTAAATTTAATAATATTGAACTTAAGGTACTCTTGGCAATCCACACTTTAGGCAGTTGTTATTTTAGCGGATAATATAAGTATTCACATTTTCGTAATTCCGCACCACAAAATCGAAACCAACTTTTAATATATCGCCCATCGTTTTACATTTCTTGAAATTTTTATCATTGGTATATTTTACCAAATCCATTTTTAATTGATTTACTTTTTCAGGGGTTGAGATGGCGTCATTGGACATACAATCCAACAAACTGTTTATCCTTGTATGGGCACCTCTAAATCTTCTGGCGATGGCAGAACGCTCTTCTTTTTTGTATTGCTCCACAGATTCTTTCTGCAGATTGTCAGAAACCATTTTAACAAAAGGATAATTCTCCTTGAAATATTGGGGAAAATAGACTTTTAAATTGCCCTCATAACTTTGCTGGTCAAAATCCATCGCACGAATTCTATATTCAACCTGGTCAAAATCGTATGAAGCGACAATCACGTAGTTGTAAGCCCGCATATCACCCAACAAACGAATTACACAGCGTTCATTGAATTTCACAAACTCTTTGGAAAGCCTTTTTTTACCGCTGGCCGACATATATTTAAGATTTTCATCTATAAAACTATCGCCGGGAACACCTAAAACGTGCTCTTCAATCAGCGTGTCTTTATAAACCAAAAAATTGATGTTGTTGGGCGACAGAATATGCTCTAATTCTAATCCGTAAACCCTTGAAGCATCTGCCTTTTTAATATAAATATAGGTGTGATTGTCATTTAAAATATTCCTGATTTTTACCCTAAAAGGTTTTGAATTTCCAAAAGTGCAATAATCAATGGCATCAACATTCAAAAAAGAAATGGATTCTTCGCTTCCGTCGCCGTGCAAAATAATATACATACGTTTTAGGCTTAAATCAATTTCATCGCGCTCGTGGTCTGAATAATACACACGAATCCACAATGAGTCTTCTCCATTTTTATCATAAACCGCTATGCCGCCGGCAAAGCGCAGCAAATCGTCATAAAAAATCGGAATTTTAATATTTCGATTGTATTCTGTTAAATACGCATACAACTGATTGTTAATGGGATAACTCGGTTTTTTTCGCGACATTAATTTTTCTTCCTCCATAAAAATATTTGATAAAGTCCAAATTTAGTATATTGCCGTAACAATTATTGTTAATAAACGTCTAATTTTCATACTAAACAACAAAATTTTGGAAACCATTCTCTCCTTAAAAAACCTTCATAAAAAATTTGGCGCCATTCACGCGGTAAACGATTTGTCTTTTGACATTAAAAAAGGCAATGTTTATGGCATTCTTGGACCAAACGGCAGCGGAAAATCGACCACGCTGGGCATCATTTTAAATGTGGTGAATAAAACTTCGGGAAGTTTTAGCTGGTACGACGGCAATTTAACAACGCATCAGGCACTTAAAAAAGTAGGCGCCATTATTGAGCGGCCAAATTTTTATCCGTATATGACCGCCATTCAAAATTTAGAATTGGTATGTAAAATAAAAGGTGTTCCATTCACCAAAATTGAAGAAAAGCTTAAGATTGTCAATTTATATGATCGAAGAAAAAGTAAATTTTCGACTTTTTCCTTAGGAATGAAGCAGCGTTTGGCCATTGCTTCCGCCTTATTGAACGACCCGGAAATATTGATTTTGGATGAACCCACCAACGGATTGGATCCGCAGGGAATTCACGAAATTAGGGTGCTCATTAAAGAAATTGCCCAAACTGGCACCACTATTTTATTGGCCTCGCATTTATTGGATGAAGTTGAAAAAGTGTGTTCGCATGTGGTGGTTATTCGCGAAGGCATTAAATTATATTCCGGAACTGTTGATGAAATGGTGGCTTCGCACGGACTTTTTGAACTTAAAGTCGATGCTGAAAGTGAGAAATTAATCGAATTGCTTACCAAATTTGAAGGAATTGCCTCCATCAAAAAAGAAGACGATAAAATAATCGCCACGTTGAATAAACCAGTTTCAGCATCAGAAATAAACAGTTACCTATTCCAAAATGGCATTGTTTTGACACATTTGGTGAAACGAAAACCAAGCTTAGAACAACAATTTTTAACGTTAACCAACAAAAATTAAGCTATGCTACGATTGTTAAACATAGAAATCCATAAGTTAAAACACAACAGAGCCAGCAGGGTTTTGGTTTTCATTTATTTTGTATTGCTTACTTCCATCGCTTTAATTGCAGCCATAAAATTCGATATCGGTCCGGTGAAATTTCATTTGGCGGATCAGGGAATTTTTAATTTCCCGTATATCTGGCATTTCAACACTTATATTGCGGCCATTTTAAAATTTTTCCTTTTGCTGGTCATTGTTTCTATGATGGCCAATGAATACAGCAACAAAACCTTAAAGCAAAATTTAATTGACGGATTAAGCAAAAAAGAGTTTGTGCTTTCCAAATTTTATACGGTTATTTTACTTGCTTTAATTTCAACCATATTTGTGTTTTTTGTTTCGTTAATTCTTGGTTACAGCTATTCCGATTTTAATGAATTATCCATCGTCACCACTGATTTGGAATATCTGATTGCCTTTTTTGTGAAACTCGTCGCTTTTTTCTCCTTCGGATTGTTCTTGGGAATTTTGGTAAAAAGATCTGCTTTCGCAGTAGGCGCGATGTTGGTTTGGTTTTGGATAGAAAGTTTTACCAAAGGAATGCTTTACTGGAAATTTGATGCCATGGTTGCCAATGTGATGCAATTTTTCCCTTTGGAAGCGATGAGCAATTTGATCAAAGAACCTTTTACCCGTTTGGGAGCCGTTAAAACAGTGGCGAAACAAGTGGGCGAAGATTTGTCAAAAGATTTTTCGGTACAGCCAAAAGACATTGTTATTGTGTTGGTTTGGACAGCAATATTTATTTATGCTTCTTATGTGTTGCTTAAAAAGCGAGATTTGTAAGAGGAAATGAGTTCTCAGTTTTCAGTTGCAGTAAACAGTTTTTTTTGAACTTTTAACTTCTTATATTTAATATTATTATCCGATAAAAATTCAAAAAGATGATTTATCTCAATCAAAAAGGGACTTAATAAACAGTTCGCCCCTAAGGGGCTTGTTTTCCGGGAAAACCTATTTTCTACAAACAGGTCGTCCCGATGGGACTACAAAAGCTCCGTAGGAGCGAAATGTTTGTAGAATATTGTGAAAAATCATATTATTAAAGCCCCTTAGGGGCGACCTGTTTGTTTTTAAAAATTTAACCGCACAACAATGATTTAGTATCCAATATTTTGAACTCTAACTTATAACTTTCATATATTTGGAGATTAAACCAAATTCTTCAAATGAAAAATTTCACAACCATCCTTTTGCTTTTTTGCACATTAACTATTTTTGCGCAAGGCGAAGCAAACTTTTGGTTTTTTGGACAAAATGCAGGTATCAACTTTAATTCAGGAAATCCTGTTTCAATTTCAGGAAGTTTAAACACTTATGAAGGCTGTGCTTCGTTTTCAGATAAAGATGGAAATCTGCTATTTTATTCGGATGGGACAACTGTTTGGGATAAAAATAATACGCCTATGCCAAATGGAAATGGCAGCTTAAAAGGTCATTCATCTAGTACACAATCTGCCATCATTGTTCCTTACCCTGAAGATACCAATCGATTTTACATTTTCACGGTTGGAGCGGTTGTTAACAATATTGGTGAATTTGGCCTTCATTGTTATACTGTTGATATGACAAGAAATAATGGTTTAGGTGACATTGTTGGTACCTCAATTGACTTATCAGATGGAAGAAACCAAGATTGGTCTGAAAAAGTGGCCTCAGTAAAAGGAAATTCCTGCAATACATTTTGGATAATTTCATTGGTTCAAAATACATTTTATAGTTATAAAGTTGACAATAATGGACTTAATCCATTCCCAATAAAGTCAGTAGTTGATTATGTTTCAGAAGACAGAAGAGGTTATTTAAAAGTTTCTCCTGATGGCAAAAAACTGGCAAGCGCTACTTTTACTCAGTATTACGACAATCAAAATAATGTTAATGTATTGGGAAATGGCAAGTTACATCTATACAGTTTCGATGATGTGACGGGCATAGTTAAAAATGACGGATTGGATTTAATGACCAATATACAAAATGATGGTGTTCCTTACGGAGTAGAATTTTCTCCAAACTCATCAAAATTATACACTTCAACGTTTGATGGCAGCACTAATAAATTATTTCAATTTGACCTTGAAAACATAAATATTGCATTTTCAAAATCACTTATAAATTCACAAATTGGTTACAGGGGCGCTTTGCAGTTGGCGCCTAATGGAAAAATTTATGCCACGGTTCCCCCAAATTATTTTAATGGAACTCGCTATTTAAACGCCATAAATTTTCCTGATGAATTGGGCGCAAATTGCAGTTATCAGGCAAACGCTATGGACTTGGGTTCAGGCAGGGCTATGCAGGGTTTACCACCATTTATCGCCTCTATTTTGCTTCCTGTTGAAATTACCGATGGACTTACCACACAAAATTTGAACAATACCACCGCAAAACGTTGTTTGGGAGAAAACTACCAATTAACGCCCATTAATATTTCAGGAACCTCAACATATAAATGGACTTTTAACGGAATTCCATTTGGCACTAATCCCTCACTCACCTTAAATGATCTTTCCTTTTCAGATGCAGGGATTTATATATTGGAAGTTGTAAACATTGATTTATGCGGATTTAGGATTGTTTATAAAGGCGAAGTTAAACTCGAAGTTTACACGCCGCCAACGATCACAAAACCAACCAATATTTTACAATGTGATGACAACAACGACGGATTATTTGCATTTAATTTACACAGTTTAAAGGATGCTGAAATTCTGGGAACACAAAGCCCAACCGTATTTGAATTGGTATATTTTAAAACTCAGCTTGATGCAGATGCCGGCACAAATCCAATTTTAAATCTTTACATCAATTTATCAACATATAGCACGGACACTTTGATTGCCCGAATCCAAAATATCCAAAATCCGATTTGCTATGAAACGGAAAGTTTTAAAGTTCAGGTATTTGAATCACCAAATCCACCGGCAACCATTTCAAATTTATCTTTGTGCGATTCGAATCTAACTGGCACAGATAAGGATGGTATCGAAAAGTTTAATTTAAAAAGCAAAGAAACAGAAATTTTAAACGGACAATCGGCCACAAAATTTACGATTACCTATTTTAGGGATCCCGCTTTATCCAGCCAAATTACCAATCTGGCTTCTTTTCAAAATACAACGGCCAATATACAGCCCATTTATGTCAAAATAGTGAATAACAGCAATCCGGCTTGCGTGGTTACAAAATCATTCAATCTTGAAGTTTTCACCTTACCTGTAATAAATTCAACTTTTACTTTTAAACAATGCGACGAAGATGGCCTTGCTGATGGTTTTACCGATTATAACCTAAATGAAGCAAATGCTTATTTAACATTGGGAGATAATTCTTTGACTGTCACTTATCATTTAAGCCTTTCCGATGCAACTTCAGGAGGAAATTCGATTACTGCGAGTCCGTTTTCAAACGCAACCCAAACCACTGTTTTCGCCAGAATTAAAAATACCAATGGCTGTTTCAGGGTTGCCACAGTAAATTTGTTGGTTTCTTCGACCTCTTTTGATGTGAACTATCTAAAAACAATGAATGCTTGCGACAACGATGGTGAAATTGATGGATTTAGACTGTTTAATTTATCGGAAAATTCAAATGCAATTAAGGCACAATTTCCTACTGGCCAAAATTTAAGCGTTTCTTATTACCGAAATTTAACGGATGCGCAATTGGAAGAAAATGAAATCATCCAAAGTCAGCCTTACAGAAATGAAACTGCCTTTGAACAAACACTTTTTGTTCGCGTTGAAAGCGACGATAACGGCGAATGTTTCGGATTTGGACCGCATTTAAAATTGGTGGTGGAAGCGCGGCCAGATTTTGAGCTGGATGAAAGCGTTATTTATTGCCTGAACTTACCTCCAATCACGGTTTCAACCTTTAATCCAAAAGGAAATTACACCTATCAATGGAAAAATGAAAACGGGATTGTGGTAGGCAACAATTCTTTTTTGGAAATTTCCGCTGCCGGGAACTACAGTGTTATCGCAACATCTATTGAAGGATGCGAATCCTTTTCAAAAACCATCAAAGCAATTCCGTCCAAAATTGCCACCATCACCCAAAATGACATCACTGTTATTGATGATTCAGAAAACAATTCCATCACAATCAATACCAGCAATTTGGGCATTGGAGATTATGAATTTTCATACAATGATCCTTATGATGATTACCAGAATGAACCATATTTTCAAAATATAACACCGGGAATCCACACTATTTATGTACGGGATAAAAACAGTTGCGGTATCGCTCCAATTGAGGTTTCGGTGATTGGGTATCCGAAATTCTTTACGCCAAATGGTGACGGACATAATGACACTTGGAATGTTACTGGTATTAGCGAAAACTTTTTCCAAAGCGCAACTGTTTATATTTTTAACAGGTTTGGAAAACTCGTTACAGAAATTGATTTATACAGCAATGGCTGGAACGGAACGTTCAACGGAAATCATTTACCCGCAACAGATTATTGGTTTTCGGTTGAATTGGTTGATTTTAAAGGAAATATCAGGGTTAAAAAAGGGCATTTTAGTTTAATAAGAAGGTAGTTTCTCTTTTTCTAAATTAACTTTTCAAAATATTTAAAGATTTGTTAAATATGCTGCAGTCTTAAAAACTAGAGAATTTAGTTTATTTTTGCAAAATGCTATTTAAGTTAGAATCGAATTTCAAACCTACCGGCGATCAGCCCGAAGCAATCAAGCAATTGGTTGAGGGATTAAATTCTCATGAAAAATTCCAAACTTTGCTGGGTGTTACGGGTTCAGGTAAAACATTTACGGTGGCAAATGTGATTCAGCAAGTGCAAAAACCAACCTTGGTTTTGGCGCATAACAAAACATTGGCGGCACAGCTTTATTCAGAATTTAAGCAGTTTTTTCCCAGCAACAGCGTCGAATATTTTGTTTCCTATTACGATTATTATCAGCCTGAAGCGTATCTTCCGACAACCGGAACTTTTATCGAAAAAGATTTATCCATCAACGAAGACATTGAAAAGCTGCGAATCAGTGCCTCTTCTGCCCTGCTTTCGGGACGAAGAGACGTTATTATTGTGGCTTCTGTTTCGTGTATTTACGGCATTGGGAATCCGGTCGAATTCAAGAAAAACATCATTTATGTTGAAGTTGGACAGGCCATTTCCCGTACCAAATTTCTGCATTTATTGGTGGCAAGTCTGTATTCCAGAACAGAAGCCGAAATCAGCAGCGGAACCTTTAAAGTAAAAGGCGATACTATTACCGTTTACCCATCTTATGGTGAACACGCCTTCAGAATTCACTTTTTTGGCGATGAAATTGAAGAAATTGAAAGTTTCGACGTGACCAACAATCTGGTAGTGGAAAAATTTGAACAAATCACCATTTATCCGGCAAATTTGTTCGTGACTTCTCCCGATGTTCTGCAAAATGCCATCCATCATATTCAGGAGGATTTAATGAAGCAATTTGAGTATTTCAAAGAAATCGGCAAACATTTGGAAGCAAAACGTTTGAAAGAACGCACGGAATTTGATCTGGAAATGATTCGCGAACTGGGTTATTGCAGCGGCATCGAAAATTATTCCCGATATCTCGACGGAAGGGAAGCCGGAACGCGCCCTTTCTGTTTGCTCGACTATTTTCCCGAAGATTATTTGATGGTGATTGATGAAAGCCACGTCACCATTCCGCAAGTTCATGCGATGTACGGCGGCGACCGGTCACGAAAGGTAAATTTGGTGGAATACGGATTCCGTTTGCCCGCGGCGATGGACAACCGTCCACTGAAATTCGGCGAATTTGAGGAAATCCAGAATCAGGTTATTTTTGTAAGTGCCACGCCAGCCGATTATGAATTGCAAAAAACAGAAGGCGTTTTTGTGGAACAGGTCATTCGGCCAACGGGTTTATTGGATCCTGAAATTCAGGTAAGGCCTAGCATCAACCAAATAGACGATCTGATTGAAGAAATTCAGTTAAGGGTTGAAAAAGATGAACGCACATTGGTCACCACGTTAACCAAAAGAATGGCTGAAGAATTGACAAAATATTTAAGCAGAATACAAATTCGCTGCCGTTACATTCACTCTGACGTAGATACTTTAGAGCGGGTTGAAATTATGCGCGATTTGCGTTTGGGCATTTTTGATGTGCTTATTGGCGTGAATCTTTTAAGGGAAGGACTCGATTTGCCCGAAGTTTCATTGGTGGCGATTTTGGATGCCGACAAAGAGGGTTTTTTGCGTTCGCACCGCTCTTTAACGCAAACCATTGGCCGCGCCGCAAGAAATATCAACGGAATTGCCATAATGTATGCCGACAAAATGACCAACAGCATGCAGCTTACCATCGACGAAACAAACCGTCGCCGCGAAAAACAAATTGCCTACAATACCGAAAATAACATCACGCCTACCCAAATCATAAAGAGCATCGAAAATATTATGGGGCAAAACACGGCTTCAACCTATAATTTTGAAAATTTGGCGAATATTGCCGCCGAAGAAAAAATGGATTATATGACGAAGGCCGAACTGGAAAACAGCATTCGCGAAAAACGCAAACAAATGGAAGAGGCCGCCAAAGCACTCGACTTTATCGCTGCCGCAAAATTGCGCGATACCATTAAGAAGTTGAAAGAACGGATTTAGTAAGCAGTTGGCAGTTGCAGTCTTCAGTTTTTGTTTTCAATACCTATTAACTTTTGAACTTTTTAATTTTTTACTGCCAACTGAAAACTGCTACTGCAAACTAAAAACTAGTTTCCTTTTTTATAATCTGCCAAAAACTGCGCCAAGCCAATATCGGTTAACGGGTGTTTCAACAATCCCATAATGGCGGATAAAGGTCCGGTCATCACATCAGCGCCTAATTTTGCGCAATCGATAATATGCATGGTGTGGCGCACTGAAGCTGCCAAAATTTCTGTTTCGTAGCCATAATTGTCGTAAATAAGTCTGATTTCAGAAATCAAATTTAATCCGTCTGTAGAAATATCATCCAACCTGCCAATAAAAGGAGACACATAAGTTGCACCTGCTTTAGCTGCCAACAAAGCTTGTCCGGCCGAAAAAACCAAGGTCATATTCACCCTGATTCCTTTATCGGTAAAGTATTTACAAGCTTTAATTCCATCGGCAATCATCGGTAATTTAACCACAATTTGTGGGTGCAAATCGGCCAATGCTTCTCCTTCTCTCACCATCCCTTCAAAATCAGTTGCAATCACTTCGGCACTTACATCACCGTCCACAATATTGCAAATTGCCACATAATGTTTTAAAATATTGTCTTTTCCCGTAATGCCTTCTTTAGCCATTAAGGAAGGATTTGTGGTTACACCATCCAAAACACCCAATGCTTGTGCTTCTTTAATTTGCTCGAGGTTCGCTGTATCAATAAAAAATTTCATAATATATGGTAGGTTATATTTTTATGGTACAAAGATAGGATTTTAATTATAAATTTTTTAAAATGTTATGTCGTTTAATCATTGATAAGTTGAGATGTTATTATAAACTTTAATTTTCATTTCATAGAAAAACACACCCCTAACCCTCCCGTTCTAAAAACGGGACAGGCTTCTCGAGAGGGGAATTTAACACCTTCAATTTTTAACTTGACTGCCAACTTCTGACTTTTAATATTTAACTTTTAACTTTTATTTTGAAGTGATTCATCAACATCTTTTCATAAACTTTATCAGGCAATATTCTTTTCAAAATAATAGAAAATTTTTGCATAAAATCGCCCACTTTATAATGAATTTTCGGTTTTGGCGTGTTTATAATTTTAAAAATAGCTTCAGCCATCTGGATCGGATTGCTGCCGCTGTCGACATGAACATTCATTAAATCCAGATTTTTCTGATAGTTTTCTTTGTAGGGAGAATTTTCAAAAACCGGCGTATGGTAACGGCCAGATGCTATGTTTGTGGCAAAATCGCCCGGCGCCACGTTGGTCACTTCAATGCCAAAACCTTTAACTTCCATCCTAATGGCTTCTGTCACAATCTCCAAAGCGCCTTTTGTTGCCGAATAAATGCCCCTGAACGGCAAACCCATATAACCTGCAATGGAAGTCACGTTAATAATCAGTCCGCTTTGTTGTTGGCGCATTTGGGGCAAAACGGCTTTCATCATTTCTATAGGCCCGAAAAAATTGGTTTCAAAAACCTTTCGCATTTCATCGGTTGGCGTTTCCTCAATGGCTCCGGTAATGCCCATTCCTGCATTGTTAATCAAAATGTCGATTTGGCCTTCCGCAGTGATAATATCATCAACAGCTTTTAGAATGGTTTCCCTATCATTAACGTCCAAGGCAATTAAGCGAAAAGGGTGATTGGTGATATTATTCGGATTTCTGCTGGTTCCGTAAACAATAAATCCCTTTTTGGTTAAAAATTCACCTACAGATTTCCCTATTCCCGAAGAACCTCCTGTAATTAAAACGACTTTATTTCTCATTGAAAAATTAAAATATTAAATAATTGGACCTGCCTGCCTTTTTGGTGGGCGTTACCCGCCAGCCTGCCTGCCGGCAGGCAGGCTGGCGGGTCGGGCTATGCGCTTCAATCTTTTTTACCCTGAGCGGAGCCGAAGGGCAATCCCTAACGCAAAATGATTTACGTCCCGATAGCTATCGGGATTACGATTTTTGATTTACGAAAAAATAACGTAATCAAATGTTAACCAAAAAAAAATTGCGCACTTTGCGTTTTTTTTCTTGCTTTCCTTGCGGTTAAATGCAAATTTCGTTTGAATTGATTTTTTTAATTTTTTAATTGTTTTTATTATAGAATACGCAAAATACTTTACTAATTGGCATTCAGCCAAAAATTGCAATCTCATTAAGAAATCAAAAGTAAGTTATTTATGGAGATTTAAAAAGTCCTTTCCTTAGGAAGGTATTTAGGATAGGATAAAAGAAAAAGGGCAAGCGACCTACATCACACCGCTACAACCTAATACCTTTGCTGCGTTCCCGCCCTGGAGGGTTCAAAGGGAGCTGGTTGTGTAGGACTTGCCCGGCGCGAATTTACAATCATTTTTTTAATTTTACCACTATTTTTTTTCAAATTTTATTGTAACAAAATTAAATGAGTGTTTACTAATAACTTAGTATTATTGTTGGTATTTTAACGCCAATTGTAATAAGGTATTTAGTATATTTGTTCAACCAAAAATCAATCAATTATTATGGAAAATCAAGAAATCTCGCCAAAACAAATCATGTTAAACCACGGTTTAATGTTAGGGCTTGCATCAGTTTTAATCAGTGTTGTATTATACGCTATGGGAAAAACGTATGAACCTCATTGGTCTGTAGGCGTCATCAGCACAATAATTACCGCTGCAGTCATCATTTTGGGCATCAAGAAAATTAAAGAAATCAACAACGGATTTTTATCATTGTCCGAAGCTTTAAAAACCGGATTGGGTATTGCGCTTATCTCCGGATTGGTGCTTGTTGTTTATAATTTAATCTTCGTCACTTTTATTGAGCCTGAATACTTTTCAAGAATGATGGAAGTGCAACAACAAAAAATGATTGAATCTTACCCTAATTTTTCTGATGAGCAATTGGAAGCATCTATGGAAATGGCTAAAAAAATGTCGGGACCTATGATTAATTCAGCAATTATCATTATTGGGAGTCTGTTTCTTGGATTTATCATTTCTCTGATTGGCGGATTGATTTTGAAAAAAACCGACGAAGAAATCACCAGTATTTAATAAAATCAACATTTTAAATGGATATATCCATAGTCATTCCGCTGCTTAATGAAGATGAATCTTTAAATGAATTACACGATTGGATTGTAAAAGTGATGCAATCCAATCGTTATTCTTATGAATTGCTTTTTATTGATGACGGCAGCACCGACGATTCCTGGAAAGTTATCAAGTCGCTGTCCGAAAAAAATCCAAACGTAAAAGGACTCCGATTCCAAAAAAATTACGGAAAATCCCAGGCCTTAAATGCCGGATTTAAAGTTGTGACCGGTGATGTTGTAATCACCATGGACGCCGATTTACAAGACAGTCCGGATGAAATTCCAGAACTTTATAATTTGATAAAAAGCGGAGATTTCGATTTGGTTTCTGGCTGGAAGAAAAAACGCTTCGATTCAAAAATCAGAAAAAATATTCCTTCAAAATTATTCAACGCAGCTGCAAGAAAAACTTCGGGCTTGAAATTGCACGATTTTAATTGCGGATTGAAAGCTTACAAAAATGAAGTGATCAAAAATATTGATGTGAACGGCGAAATGCACCGTTACATTCCGGTACTCGCCAAAAATGCGGGTTTCAATAAAATTACCGAAAAAGTGGTGGCTCACCAAGCCAGAAAATATGGCGTAACCAAATTTGGCATGGAACGTTTCATCAACGGATTTTTGGACTTGATTACCATTTGGTTCCTGTCGAAATTCGGAAAAAGACCGATGCATTTGTTCGGATTGCTGGGAACACTTACGTTTTTCATCGGATTTTGTTTTGCCTTTTACTTGGGTATTGACAAACTCTTTTTTAATCCGACTGGCCGTTTGATTACTGCCAAACCCCAATTTTATTTGGCGATAGTGGCTATGATTATTGGTACACAACTATTTTTGGCCGGGTTTTTAGGCGAACTTATTTTGCGCACGAAATCAGACACAAAACGTTACACCATCTCAGATAAAATCAACAGTTGATCTTTTTTAACATAATTGCACTATTTTTGCACTATTAAAATCTTACCACATGACCACAATCTTAAACAAAGCCCAACTTTGGCTGACCGATACTTTTGACAAAAATACTCAGGAGGAAGTGCAACAATTAATTGCAGGAAATCCAACACAATTGACAGAGCATTTTTATCAGGATTTAGAATTTGGCACCGGAGGAATGCGTGGCATTATGGGCGCCGGAACCAATAGAGTCAATAAATATACGTTAGGCAGGGCAACCCAAGGTTTGTCAAATTACCTGAACAAAACTTTTCAAAATAAACCTTTGAAAGCCGTAATTGCTTATGATTGCCGACATAACAGCAAGGAATTTGCAAAAATTGTGGCCGATGTATTTTCCGCGAACAATATTAAAGTGTACTTATTTGAAGATTTGCGTCCGACCCCAGAACTTTCTTTTGCCGTAAGACATTTGGGCTGCGATGCCGGAATTGTATTAACCGCTTCCCACAATCCGCCAGAATATAATGGATATAAAGTATATTGGAATGATGGCGGACAAATAGTTCCGCCGCAGGACAATGATATAATTGCTGAAGTGAACCGTTTGGATTTTTCCCAAATTAACTTTAAAGCCAATGAAAACTTAATCGAAACTATCGGCAAAGAAGTCGATGAAGCTTTTATAAATGCCTCTGTTAAAAACGGCACCTTCAACACAAAAGGGAAAGAAAATCTAAAAATAGTTTTCACTTCCATCCACGGAACTTCCATTACTTCCATACCGGAAACATTTAAAAGAGCCGGCTATACCGATGTTCATATTGTTGAAGAACAACGTATCCCAAACGGAAATTTCCCAACGGTTAAATCTCCAAATCCCGAAGAACCGGATGCCTTGAAAATGGCCACTGATCTGGCTGAAAAAATCCAGGCAGACATCGTAATAGGAACAGACCCTGATGGTGACCGATTGGGCATTGCCGTAAGAAATTTGGAAGGAAAAATGACCTTGTTAAACGGAAATCAGACCATGTGTTTAATGACCGATTTTTTAATCAAAAAATGGAAAGAAGCGGGTAAATTAAACGGCAAACAATTTGTGGGTTCCACCATTGTTTCCACCAATTTGGTGAACGAGATTGCCACCCGATACGGCGTTGAAACCAAAGTTGGACTGACAGGATTTAAATGGATTGCCAAAATGGTTCGCGAGGCCGAAGGCAAACAAGAATTTATTGGCGGCGGCGAGGAAAGTTTCGGTTATATGATTGGCGATTTTGTGCGCGATAAAGATGCGACTACCGCTACCCTTTTGGCCTGTGAAATTGCGGCAAATGCAAAAGCAAACGGAAGTTCTATGTACCGGGAATTGCTGCAAATTTATGCCGACAATCATTTTTACAAGGAACATTTAATCTCCATTGTAAAAAAAGGAATGGACGGCGCCGACCAGATTAAACAAATGATGGTTGATTTACGCGAGAATCCTTTTACGATAATAGACGGTTCAAAAGTCAATTATTTATTTGATTATCAGGCTTCAACCAGAAAAAATTTACTGACCGGAGAAGTTAAAAATATCGACATTCCTAAATCCAATGTGTTGATTTATCATACCGAAGACGGCACAAAAATAGCCGCAAGACCAAGCGGAACCGAACCAAAAATTAAATTCTATTTCAGCGTGAAAGGAAAATTGGATGTTATTGAAAATGCAAAAAAAGTTGAAACAGAACTGGATGCCAAAATTCAACGCATTATTGCTGAGCTAAAGTTGAGTTAGGCCCCCTAACCCCCGAAGGGGGGACGAAGCGTAAAAAAACAGCTGGTAGCTGTTTTAGCGGTAGGGCCAGCCAGCGCGTTGGCAGTTAAGAAATTGTTCTGTGAACATTTTCAGTGACCGAGCCAGCCGGCGAGTTTGGCTCTGAAATATAATAGTTTATTGCAGTAAAACAACTAATGATCCAAAATTCAGCTCCCTTTCCTTGGGAAAGGGCGGGGGGATAGGATAAAAACAACAACAAAATTAATGAAGTACTTCAGACAAATATTGGTTTATGCCATACCTTATAAAATATATGGTGTTTTAAACATTATCAGCAATATTTTTTATGCTTTGTTTGGAACATTGGCGTTCGTTTCTCTAATGCCAATGCTTAAAGTACTGTTTAAAACTGCGGAACCCATCACCGAAAAACCTTTATATGAAAGCATTTCAAAATTGGGTGATTATATTGAAAATTCCATCAATTACTTCATTACTGTCAAAGTAAATACCGAAGGCGAAATGAAGGCTTTACTGTTTATGATTATCATTGTGATCAGTACTTTTTTGCTTAAAAACATTTTTGGCTATTTGGCGATGTACTTTATCACCTTTTTACGAAATGGGGTTTTAAAGGATGTTCGGAATGATTTGTATGAAAAAACGGTCGATTTGCCGCTGGCCTATTTTTCTGAAAAAAGAAAAGGTGATATTATTGCGAGAATTTCAACTGATGTGCTGGAAATCCAACATTCATTTTTATCAATCTTAGAACTGATTGTCAGAGAACCTTTAATGATTTTGTTTACCATAATCGCAATGCTGGCTTTAAGTCCGCAATTGACTTTATTTGTTTTCATTTTTATTCCGATAGCGGGAATCGTTATTTCTTTGGTAGGAAAGAAATTAAAAAGACAATCAGATAAAGTTCAAAAAGAGCAGGGTTTATTTTTATCGATTTTAGAAGAAACGTTGGGCGGATTAAGGGTCATCAAAGGATTTAATGCCGAAGGTTATTTCAATTCGAAATTCAGGGAATCCACTTCCCGATTTTACAGATTTTCCAATTCGTTGCTGAACAGACAAAATTTGGCTTCGCCCTTGAGCGAATTTTTGGGAATCGGCGTTATTGCCGTATTACTTTGGTATGGAGGCTCTTTGGTTTTGGTGTCAAAAACATTGGCTCCCGATGCTTTTATTGTTTTTATGGGATTGGCTTACAACATTTTAACTCCGGCAAAAGCCATTTCAAAAGCGGCTTATGGCGTTAAAAAAGGCGATGCCGCTGCGGAACGCGTGCTTGAAATTTTGCATACCACTTCGCCATTGGCCGACAAGCCGAATGCGTTGGTGAAAGATGATTTTAATTCGGCCATCAGCATTGAGAATATTTCATTTAAATATGAAGATGAATATGTGCTTAAAGATTTCTCGTTGGAAATTCCCAAAGGAAAAACAGTGGCTTTTGTTGGACAATCGGGAAGCGGAAAATCGACCATCGCCAATTTACTGACCCGTTTTTATGACGTCAATGAAGGCAGCATTAAAATTGACGGCATCGACATTCGTGACATCACAAAAAAATCATTACGCAGTCTGCAAGGACTTGTTTCCCAAGATTCTATTTTGTTTAACGACAGCATCAAAAACAATATATTATTGGGCATCGAAAATAAAACGGAAGCGGAAATTATGGATGCCGCCAAAATTGCGAATGCTCACGAATTTATTGATGAGATGCCAAATGGCTACGATTCCAATATTGGCGACAGCGGAAACAAGCTTTCGGGCGGACAAAAACAGCGGTTGAGCATTGCGCGTGCGGTATTGAAAAATCCACCAATTATGATTTTGGATGAAGCCACATCTGCTTTAGACACAGAAAGCGAACGTTTGGTGCAGGATGCGTTGGAAAAAATGATGAAAAACAGAACTTCCGTGGTGATTGCACACCGACTTTCAACGGTTCAAAAAGCGGATATTATTGTGGTATTGCTGAAAGGAAAAATCATTGAGCAAGGAAATCACGAGGAATTGATCGCTAAAAATGGCGTTTATACCAAGTTGGTGGAAATGCAGACGCTGTAGAAAAGCGTTATTTGTTATTTGTTATTCGTTGATTTGTTGCTTCGTTACCAAATCGGATACTTGATTAATTCACTAATTTTTCCATTCAAAATATTAATTCCCCCTTCGGGCCTGCCTGCCGGCGAGGCAGGGGTTAGGGGGCTTTCTATTAACTTTTAACAAGACCCAACT
This sequence comes from Lutibacter sp., assembly GCA_030694935.1. GTDB lineage: Bacteria > Bacteroidota > Bacteroidia > Flavobacteriales > Flavobacteriaceae > Lutibacter. Next base: position 27,764 of record JAUYUA010000044.1, read on the forward strand.
TCTCCCCCTTTTTCAGCATAAAATCGTAGGCTTCCTGATAATCATTGGCGATTTCGCCTTCTAAAATGGCTTCTTTGATGGCTTCTTTTAAAACGCCAATTTCTCGGCAGGGTTTTAAATTAAAGGTTTTCATAATCAATTCTCCGGAAATTGGCGGCTGAAAATTGCGCACGTGGTCGCGTTCTTCCACTTCCTTTATTTTTTGGCGCACCAATTCAAAATTTTGATGGTATTTTTTAAATTTCGTCGGATTTTTAGTCGTGATATCTGCTTCACACAAAGTCATCAAGCTTTCAATGTCATCACCGGCATCAAAAACCAAACGGCGCACGGCTGAATCGGTCACTTCGGTTGCGAGCACAATCGGACGGGAACTTAACAACACCATTTTTTGAACAAATTTCATTTTTTCGTTCATCGGCATTTTTAGGCGTTTAAAAAGTTTGTACACCATTTTTGATCCCACATATTCGTGCCCGTGAAAAGTCCAGCCCAATGTTTTATGGAATTTTTTGGTAGGCGCTTTTCCTATATCGTGCAACAAAGCGGCCCAGCGCAACCATAAATTATCGGTATTATTTGAAATATTGTCCAACACTTCCAACGTGTGGTAAAAATTGTCCTTGTGTTTTTGTCCATCCACTTCCTCAACCCCTTCCAAATTGGTCAGTTCCGGCAAAAAACGGCTTAATAATTGTGCTTTGTGCAATAAAATAAATCCGACAGAAGGTACCGGCGAACTCATTATTTTGTTGAGTTCTTCCACAATTCTCTCTCGCGTAATAATATCCAACCGCTCGGCATTTTTGGCAATAGCGTCAAAAGATTTCTTTTCAATGGTAAAATTCAACTGTGCGGCAAAACGAATGGCGCGCATCATACGCAAAGGATCGTCAGAATAGGTAATATCCGGACTTAAAGGTGTTCTGATAATTTTGGATTCCAAATCTTGCAATCCGCTAAAAGGATCCAACAAGTTGCCAAAATCAGCTTTATTTAAACTCAACGCCAAAGCATTTATGGTAAAATCGCGACGGTTTTGGTCGTCTTCAAGCGTTCCGTCTTCCACAACCGGATTCCGGCTCTCTTCATTGTAAGATTCTTTGCGGGCGCCCACAAATTCAACTTCAACATCTTTATACCTTAACATCGCCGTTCCGTAGGTTTTAAAAATCTGCACTTTGGGTTTGTTGGGCAATAATTTGGCAACCGCCTGCGCCAGTTCAATACCGCTTCCAACGGCCACAATGTCAATATCTTGCTGCTTGTTTCTTTTTAAAAAGTAATCGCGCACAAAACCGCCGATGACGTAGGTTTCCAATCCCAAATCAGCTGAAGCCTGAGAAATATATTCAAAAATTGAATGCGATAAAGCATCCGTATAAAAAGTTTTTTTAGTCATTTTTTAGTTGCGAAGCACGGTTATTGTCCCTTTTTCATCGATCTTCAAAATGGTTGAAGATTTTTCATTCACGTCTTCGCGCTGCAAATTTACAACATAGTCAACGCTATCCAAAATGGACGGTTCAATTTCTTTGAAACTTTTTGGCGTTGGGTTGCCGCTGATATTTGCCGAAGTGGAAACAATTGGTTTTTTGAATTGATTGATTAAGCGTCTGCAAAACTCATTTTGAACAATCCTAATTGCCACTGTATTGTCCGCCGCCACCACGTTTTTGGCCAGGCCAACCGGATTGTCGTAAATAATGGTAGTTGGGTTTGTTGTTTTCGAAAGCAATTCTAAAACTGCTTCAGATACTTTGGGAATGTATTTTTTAAGCATTTCAAAACTGTCCACCAAAATAACCAAACTCTTGCTCTCTGAGCGTTGTTTGATTTCAAAAATTTTGGCAACCGCTTCTTCTGAAGTGGCGTCACAGCCAATTCCCCATACCGTATCGGTAGGGTATAAAATTACCTGTTTGTTTTTTAGAAATTCCAATGATAAATAAATCTCAGATTTCATTATTAAAGTATCTTTTAATTTAACTTTTTAATCAAAATCATTTTTGCCAAAAAAATTTTAATCAAATCTATATTCGTATATTTTAAGCTTTTTTACCATAATTGGCAGAAAATCAATTCACTTTATTTTTTTATGATTTATAGTAAGCTAGGTAGGTTTATTTTATAAATCAAATACTTTTTCCACCCAACTCTTTAAAGTATATTTATTATATAAATCTTTATTTATGTCCTGATATTCCGTTTCAAAAAATTCTTTAGTTATGTTTGACACTTCTTTATTAACAACTAATATATTATTTGGATTGTAAAAATCATAGTTTAAAACATCTGCATTACTTGTTATTAATTTTTTTCTATACATCATACTTTCAAAAACTCTGAAGGATAATCCAGACTGATCATTTCTGCGAACGACGTCTAACATTACATTAGATTTCATTATTAAAGATTGCACTTCTTCAACAGGCATATACAAAGTCGTATGTTCTAAATTATGAATTTTATTTTTTCTAAATTTATTGCTTCCGACTACAATAATTCTATTAGGGATCTTTAATTGATTTAATGATTTTGAAATTTTCTCCAAAATATCAACTCTGCTATCTAGTCTACTCACATTAAACACTTGCCATTTAATTTCTGTGTTTGAATCTTTTATATATGGTTCTTTAATATAACTGTAATTTGTTATAAAGTTAAACCCATACCTATCAACATCGTTTTTTTGAAAAGAAAAAACTTTATCAAAATAAGGAGCTACTTTTTTTATTCGGGGAAATTTCTCTGTATGGTCATTAAAATTTGCTAAAATATTTTTTGTGTATTTTTTAATTTTAATAACAGTTGATATATTTAATAAATCAGCTCTTATTACCAAAATATGATCTTGAATCTCCAATTTTTCCAATCTTTGAATTAGATGTTTTTCAATATGGACTCTTTTCAAATTATAATTAAAAAAAAATTTCAAAAAAAAGTTAAGCGCTTTATATAAAATGTTTGGATATTTATAACGGTTATTATAAAGTTTAATGTAAGTAACTTCAATATTCTTTTTTTTTAATTCTTCAGGGATAAAATCATTATACCCAAGATTATCCAAAGCTATAATAGTAATCTTCATTTCAATTTAATTATAATATTTCTAGATAAATTCAATTTTTAATAATAGACACCCGAGACAGAACCTCTGGAAATTCTATTGATTAAAGCAATTATTTTTAATTTAATAGTTTTAAATGTATTAAGAACTTATCTAATGATTTTTTAATAAAATCGGGTTCAAATTTTTGATACAATAATAAGCTCTTTTTTTTTTTCTTTTTTTCCTCTAGATTATCAGCAAATAAATCGGGCCTAAAATCTTTTAAGTGCACCGATATATTATTTTCTGAACTAAACAGATCCCAATTATCTTTTGAAATTTGGGGTGCGAAAATACTGTACGTTGGTATGCCTATTGCTTTTGCCATATTTACGGTTCCTCCCTCATTTCCAATAAGGGCTTCACAAAAAGACAATAAAACTATAAAATCTCGCAAGGATTTTGCATAAATATCAAATCTGATTTTTTTTCTCGCGAATTCAGAACATAGATGCAAAAGTTCTTCAGCTTCCTTGAGCTGTGATGGCATATAATTAAAAAGGATAATATCAATCTTACTTTCTGCAATATTATTTATTACTTCAGCCATAAATGGTAATGGAAGTGTTTTATTTTCACTACTTCCCAGTATACTAATCATAACAATTTTTTCAGCAACAGTAATCTTATTTTCTTCTAAAAAAAATTTTCCTTTTTTAATCTCTTCCTCTAATAAATAAATTTTTGGTGTAACGATTGGATTTGCATCGATTGGCAAAATAGATTTTAACAATTCCAGTCTATCATCAATAGCAAAACCATATTTACGTATTTTACCTCTTTCAATAGTCTTAGAATACAAAAACTGTGTATACCATTTTTTATAGGATATTTTAGTTTTACTAAAAGAAAAAAGTGACATTAACAAGCTTTCTAATTTTCCATACGCATCAATGACTATGTCGTATTTTTGATGTTTAATATCTATCAGAAACGCTAAAAACGCACGTTTACTTTGCCGATACTCAGGGCTGAAAAAGATAAAATTATCAATAGTTGGATTGTTTTTTACAACTGGCAGCGTATGTGAATTAATAACATAATCTACTGTTGATTCTGGAAAATATTTTTTTAAATTTTCACAAATAATTGAACTTGTAAGAACATCTCCAATCATTTTTTGTTGAATTACCAGTATTTTCATTAATAATATTTCTTTACATTTAAAATAATTATATATTAAGCTTCTGAATGAAAATCACACAATAATTATTTTTTATAAAGCATTGGGTTCGTGTCCTCATCATTATACATTTTCATTTGTTTATACACTTTCATAAACTTATTGCCATTTTCTATATCTGCTATAAGCTGGTCAATAGCCAAAGATAAATCGACTCTTTGTTCCAAAAGGATGTCTCTTTTTATTTTACACTTAGCTCTGTGGTCATAAGAAGCATCTTCACGGATTGCTTCTTCATTCATATGATAAATTTTAAGCGCTAAAATAGAAAGTCTGTCAATTGCCCATGCAGGTGTTTCAGTATTGACTCTTGCATCTTCTTTTAATGAAATATCTTTAAACTTATTTAAGAAAAAACTATCAATAAACTCTACCATATCAGTTCTATCCTGATTTGAAGCATCAATTTTCCTTTTTAATGTAATAGCTTCTAATGGATCTATGTTTGGTAAACGTATAATGTCCTCATAATGCCATTGAACTGTATCAATCCAACATTTCCGATATATTAAATGTTCAAATGAATTTTTATCATATGGATTTTTAAAGGCTTGATTTACATCATCAATGATATGATAATTACTTATAACTTCATCAAATATTTCATTAAACTCTTTTGTCTTCATAATTCTTATCCTAAAACATTGCTACCAACATATAGTATGTCGCAGTAATTTTGTTTATATAAATGTCTTTAAAATTTACAGCTGCTTCAATGACAAAAATAATCCTTTTTAATTTAGCATTCCTAAAATCTGTTTATTTTGAATAATAATATTAAATTATGCTACTTTAAAACCAAAAAATGCCGCTAGACAGCGACACTTTTTATTTAATAATATTTTTTTGACTTATACCGCCACATCATTTTCACGAAGCGCATCATTCAAAGAGGTTTTTTTGTCGGTGCTTTCTTTGCGTTGCCCAATAATTAACGCACAAGGAACCTGGTAATCACCTGCAGGGAATTTTTTGGTGTAACTTCCGGGAATTACAACAGATCGCGCCGGAACATAACCTTTAATTATTTTAGGCTCGCTTCCCGTAACATCAATTATTTTAGTGGAACCTGTAAGCACCACATTGGCGCCTAAAACAGCTTCTTTTTCCACGCGAATTCCTTCCACCACAATACAGCGTGAACCCACAAAAACATTGTCTTCTATAATTACTGGAGCCGCCTGTAATGGCTCCAGCACGCCGCCAATACCAACGCCGCCGCTTAAATGCACATTTTTGCCAATTTGCGCACAACTTCCAACGGTTGCCCAAGTATCTACCATAGTGCCTTCATCTATATAAGCACCAATATTTACGTAACTTGGCATTAAAATAGTTCCTGCAGAAATGTAGGATCCATAACGTGCAACTGCATGCGGCACCACTCGAATTCCCTTTTCTTTATAACCTTTTTTTAAAGGTATTTTATCGTGATATTCAAAAATTCCCACTTCAAAAGTTTCCATTTTCTGAATCGGAAAATACAATACCACTGCTTTTTTTATCCATTCATTTACCTGCCATCCATTTTCAGTTGGTTCTGCAACGCGTAAAACGCCTTTGTCTAACAAATCTACAACTTCGCGAATAGCGTTTTGGGTAATTTCTTCTTTTAACAATTCCCTGTTTTCCCAAGCTTGCGCTATAATTTCTTTAAGTGCGTTCATTCCTTAATATTTCTGTTTGGCACAAATATATTGCTTTAAAAAAAAATTACCGTCCAAAATACCTAAATTTGCACAACTTTATAAATTATGTTAACATTTTGGCGCGAATTTTAGCTTTAGATTACGGTGAAAAAAGAACGGGAATTGCCATCACGGACGAGTTGCAAATTATTGCTTCTGGCTTAACCACTGTTGAAACCAAAAATATTTTTTCGTTTTTGACCGCGTATTTACAAAAAGAAAAAGTCGAGTTGTTCTTGGTGGGCGAACCCAAACAGATGAACAATACCGAAAGCGAAAGCGAGCAATTTATAAAACCATTTGTCGAAAAATTAAGCCAGACTTTCCCTAAAATTCCCATAAAAAGGGTCGATGAACGGTTTACTTCAAAAATGGCTTTTCAAGCTATGATTGACGGTGGCTTGAAGAAAAAGCAACGCCAAAATAAAGCTTTGGTTGATGAAATTAGTGCAACCATCATATTGCAGTCTTATCTTTATCAGAAATAGTGAACACTAAAGATTTTATTATTCCTTAAATCTTTTGTATTTTTGCGAACCAAAAAAAGAGTATGATTTTACCTATTATTGCTTATGGCGATCCTGTTTTGAGAAAAATGGGCGTTGATATTGACAAAGATTTCCCAAATTTGGGAGAACTTATTGAAAATATGAAAGAAACCATGATAAACGCACGTGGTGTTGGATTGGCGGCACCACAAATAGGCCAAGCAATCAGGCTTTTTATTGTGGATACTTCGCCTTTTGGGGATGATGAGGATTTAAATGAAAAAGAGTCCGAATATTTAACAAATTTCAAAAAAGTATTTATCAATGCCAAAATCCTTAAAGAAGAAGGCGATGAATGGGCTTTTAATGAAGGATGTTTAAGCATTCCAAGCATTACTGAAGATGTTTTCAGACATGAAAAAATTACCCTTGAATATTTCGATGAAAATTTTGAAAAACATATTGAAGTGATTGACGGGATGGCTGCAAGAGTAATTCAACACGAATACGATCACATTGAAGGCGTTTTATTCATTGATAAAATCGCCTCTCTCACAAAACGACTGATAAAAAAGAAATTAGAAAATATTTCAAAAGGGCTTGTAAGCACCGATTACAAAATGAAATTTTATACCGCAAAAAAAAGGTAAAAGGTTAAGTTCATTAAAAGAATAAACAGATTGCCACAGTTTTTTTCCAAAAAACTTCGCAATGACGAAACAAATAATCGATTAAACAATTAAACAGTTAAAAAATAAATGGAATTAAAAGACATTGTAGCCATCAACGGAAAACCAGGATTGTATGAGATTAAAGCACAATCTAAAGGAGGAATCATCGTGGAATCATTAATCGACTCAAAAAGAATTCCCATCACCGTAACACACAATATTAGTGCTTTAAATGAAATTGCCATTTACACCTATGAAGAAGAAATTCCGTTACGTATTGTTTTAAAATCAATTGGCGAAAAAGAAAACGGAAAAGAAGCGTTGAGCCATAAAGAAAATGATAAAGTATTGACTTCCTATTTCAGGGAAGTGTTGCCAAATTTCGACGAAGAACGCGTTTATACTTCAAACATTAAAAAAATAGTGCAGTGGTATAATTTATTGGCTTCAAAAAATTTCGATTTCGCTTCCATAAAAGAAGTGCAAGAAGAAACTACCGAACAAGCCTAAAATATGAACACCCGGGAACAACAACTTCAAGCATTTGGCCGATTATTGGACATTATGGATGAGTTGCGCTTAAAATGCCCGTGGGACAAAAAACAAACCTTCGAATCGCTTCGGCATCTGACCATTGAGGAAACTTACGAATTGGGTGATGCTATTTTGGATAATGACCTTCAAGAAATTAAAAAGGAATTGGGTGATTTAATGCTTCATCTTGTTTTTTATGCTAAAATTGGTTCTGAAACAGGAGATTTTGACATTGCAGATGTTGCGAATTCAATTTCTGAAAAACTGATTTACCGTCATCCGCATATTTATGGAGATGTGGTGGTAAAAGACGAGGAAGAAGTAAAACAGAACTGGGAAAACCTAAAGCTGAAAGAAGGAAAATCTTCTGTTTTGGAAGGCGTTCCAAAAGCGCTTCCTGCGATGGTAAAAGCCAGCAGAATTCAGGAAAAAGTTGCAGGCGTTGGATTTGACTGGGAAAAACCCGAACAAGTTTGGGAAAAAGTTCAGGAAGAAATGAATGAATTAAATGCCGAACTTGTTAAAGGAAATACAGACGCCATAGAATCCGAATTTGGAGATGTTTTGTTTTCGCTGATTAATTATGCGCGATTTATCAAAGTAAATCCGGAAAATGCGCTTGAACGCACCAATAAAAAATTTATCGGCCGCTTTCAGTTTTTAGAAAGTGAAGCCAAAAAACGCAACAAATCATTGCACGATATGTCACTTACTGAAATGGACATATTTTGGAATGAAGCGAAGAAATTTGAGAAATAATTTTGTTGATTTGTTTCCCCTATCCCTATATCTTAATAATCAATTTTTCCAATTCCGAATCCAATTTTTTGGAATCTAAATTGATAAATGCATTTTTAACCATTCCCAAATGGTCTATTAAAATGGTGCGGGGATATTTACTGCTTAAATAGCGATGAGCATCACTGTCTGGTGGCAACAAATATTGATGGTTGATGTTGCGCAATTTAACGCTGTAATCCAAGTTTAAATCTTGTGGCGAAGTTTGCATATTGATGCCAATAAACAGCAAATCGGGATATTTTTTCTCCAGGAATTTTATGCGGCTCACCAAATAATCGGCAGACATATATGCTGCAGACCAAAAATAAACCACCGCATTTTTATTTTTAATGAGCTCATTTATGGTTGAAGGTACATTGGCATAAGTAACAATGTTGAAATCTTGAAAAAGTTCATTTGTAGCTATATAATTGCAGTCCTTCACCAAATTGTTCACCAGTTCAACATCATCTTTATTGGTGCAGTTCGCCAAAAACAGCTGCAGCGCCTCTTCATTGATGCGGCAAGCCGATTCACTTTTTAAGAAATCGTTGATCAAGATTCTTTTCAATAGCAAATTTTTAAATGATTCCGCTTTTATATGTTCCTTAATTGCGTTTAACATGTTCAATGTCAGGTCGTTTTTGGTGCTGTCTTTTTGTTTAAGCTGATAACTGATGTTGTATAAATAGCTCACCACATAGTTTTGGTAAGGATAAAACGAAACCAAATTTTCTTCATTTAAACTTAATTTATTTCTAAAATCATAAAAAGTATCTGAAACTTCGGGAAATTCTTCCAAATTGTAAACACCTTTATAAAAAATGGGGTAAATTTCTTTCAACCTATACAAAGGAAAATGTATTGCTGTAGTTGCCAATTTTTTAAACCCTTTTGAAACCTGGCCTTCATTGGCGAAAAAATCATTGTAAATGGCAGATCTATCTTTTGAAAGTGAATCAATTTTAGCGTGAAAATCTTGTTCATTTAAATCAAAATTTTGGTACATCATATTTTCCTCCTTTTCATTTTGCAAAAACAAATTGATTAAAAATTCATTTTTGGCACTTCCTTTACCGCTAAACACCAGTGATTGGTCAAAATCCCACGTATTCAACCGCACCAAAACACTGTCTGATGGCGCTAAATAAACATATTGAAATTCATTTCCGTGCTTAAAGGTGTACAAACCTTCCTGCAGTGAGGGAATTTTCTTTAAAAATCGGTTGTTTTCATCAAGCAATAAAGTATCTAAAACCTTTTCATCTTTTAAAAACAGCACATAATTGGTTTCCGGATTGATAATTTGTCCGCCAAAATAAGTAACGCCCTGCTCTTGGATCTTTTTACAACCCATCGTTAAAAATACCAATATGCCAACTATTATGTATTTCATGCGTTAATTATTTCTTTTTAAGGTTATTTCTGTCTTTAAGCAGGCTGGTGAAATTCGCTTATCATCATTCATATTTGTGACGAATGCCCATTAAACTCATTTTATAAAAGTTTAATTGAAACAAAAATACGCACATCTAAAAGCCTAGTTAGTTAATGAGTTGTTAAATATGGCCGTAAAGCAACAGCGGCGCAAAAATTAACTTTTGGTTTGCTATTTTTTCCAAGAACTCTTCTTGACTTTTTCTAATTGGCTTTAATCCCGATAGATATCGGGAGTCTTTTTGCCCCATATTTCACCTTTTTCTTACTCCGTAGCTAAGGCTATGCAGCACAAAAAAGGCTATATCTGAGACAAAAATCCCTATTTTTCGCTTCAATCAAAAAATTCAAGATGAGTTCTAAATCTATTTCACTACTTTTGCAAAAATTTTAAAAACACCATTCATAATGCTTTCAGTATCAAATTTATCTGTTCAATTCGGCAAACGTATTTTATTCGACGATGTAAACACCAAGTTTACCGTTGGAAACTGCTACGGAATTATTGGCGCCAATGGTTCAGGAAAATCAACATTTCTTAAAATAATTTCAGGCAAAATTGACCCGACAGCCGGACAAGTCATTTTAGACAAGGGCAAGCGGATGTCTGTGCTTTCCCAAGATCACTTTGCCTTTGATGAATATCAGGTGCTGGATACGGTGATGATGGGGAATAAAAAATTATTCGACCTTAAAAAAGAATTGGATGCCATTTATGCCAAAGAGGATTTTTCTGAAGCAGACGGCATAAAAGCAGGTGAATTGGGTGGTGATTTTGAGGAAATGGGCGGATGGAATGCTGAAAGCGGTGCGGCCACTTTATTGTCGTCACTTGGAATTAAAGAAGATTTGCATTATTCCCTGATGGGTGATATAGACGGAAAAACAAAATTGCGTATTTTATTGGCGCAGGCTTTATTTGGCAACCCAGATGTGTTAATTATGGATGAGCCTACCAACGATTTGGATTTTGAAACCATTGGCTGGCTGGAGAACTTTTTGGCAAATTATGACAATACCGTGATCGTGGTATCGCATGACCGTCACTTTTTAGATGCGGTTTGTACCCATATATCTGATATAGATTTCGGAAAAATAAACCATTACTCTGGTAATTATTCTTTTTGGTATGAATCGAGCCAATTGGCAGCCCGTCAAAGAGCACAACAAAGCAAAAAAGCCGAAGACAAGAAGAAAGAATTGGAAGAATTTATCCGTCGTTTCTCTGCCAACGTTGCAAAATCAAAACAAGCAACCAGCCGTAAAAAAATGATTGAAAAGCTGAATGTTGATGAAATAAAACCTTCAAGCAGAAGATATCCGGCCATTATTTTTGAGCTGGAAAGAGAAGCCGGAGACCAAATATTAAATGTTGAACATTTGTCGAAATCAACCGATGACGGCGCATTGTTTAAAGACATCAGCTTTATCTTAAATAAAGGAGATAAAGTGGCTTTAATTTCCCGAAATTCAAGAGCCGTGACCACTTTTTATGAAATTTTATACGGAAGCCAAAAAGCCGATTCAGGTAAATTTCAATGGGGCGTAACCACAAACCAATCGTATTTGCCTTTGGACAATTCGGAATTTTTCACCAATCCAAACCTTAATTTGGTTGATTGGCTACGTCAGTATGCCAAAACCGAAGAAGAAAGAGAAGAAGTTTATTTACGCGGATTTTTAGGAAAGATGATTTTTAGCGGCGAAGAAGCGTTAAAAAAATGCAATGTGCTTTCGGGTGGCGAAAAAGTAAGATGTATGTTATCGAGAATGATGATGGTGAGAGCCAATGTATTGATGCTGGATGAGCCTACCAACCATTTAGATCTGGAATCGATTCAAGCCTTTAACAATTCTTTGAAAAACTATAAAGAAACGGTGCTGTTCACAACTCATGACCACGAATTTGCGCAAACCGTTGCCAACAGAATCATTGAAATTACGCCAAACGGAATCATAGACCGATATTCAACATTTGATGAGTATTTGGATGATCCAAAAATTAAGGAATTAAGGGATCAGATGTATTCTTAATCCTATCCCCAACCCTTTCCGAAGGAAAGGGAGTTTGATTGAAATAAGAAATTGAGCTTTCAGCTTTGAACTTTGAGCTTTCAGCTTTAAATATTTAACTTCTAACCCTATCCCCGGCCCTTTCCCTCCCGATAGATCGGGAGAAAGGGGGTTTGATTTGGTTTAAAAAAAACTTCAGTCTTCGGTCTTCGGTCTTCCAGCCTTTAACTTTTAACTTCTAATATTTATTATGAGGAGTTGTGTGTAGTTTTTTATTCTGATATTCTTCTCTTTAAATCCATTCTCTCGTGAAGAATCCTCGTGATTTCCACATAGTTTTCATTTAGAATTCTATAAAAAATAATATGACGATTCATTTTCATTCCGAATAGGCTTTGCGTAATTGCATCATAGTTTTTTCCTAAGTCTGGATGGTCTGCAATTTCTTGACAAGTTGAAATTAGCATCTCATAATATTTGTCAGCTTGATTTTCAGACCAAACTTCGAAAGTGTAATCCCAAATTTTCGATAAATCCTCAACTGCTTTATTGGTCAATTTAAATTCAGCCATTTGAGTGTTTTTTCGCTTTTAGAGATTCAAGATGCTTTTTTGGATCAAAATCTTGAGCAATTCCGCTATCAATCCCTTCTTGAATTGCGTTTTTCAATGCAATTACTTTACTTTCTTCCTCTTCTAAAAGTCTTAACCCTGCTCGAATAACTTCGCTAACATTTTTAAATCGACCTTCTCTTATTCGACTTTGAACGAATTGGTCAAAATAACTTCCTAATGATATTGATGTGTTTTTGTTCATTTTTAGACTATTTTATTCAAATATACCAATAATTGGTATAATATCCAAATTTCAAATTACACACAACTTCTAATATCTAACATTTAATATTCTACCCATCTACGGCAGTGAAGTAAACTTTTTCTCCCGATAGGAGCTATCGGGAGAAAGGGAGCTTGATTGAAATAAGAATTGAGCTTTCAGCTTTGAGCTTTGAGCTTTTAAATCCTATCCCCAGCCCCTACCGCGGCAGGTAAACTTTCCCAAGGAAAGGTGGGTTTATTGAAATAAGAGTTGAGCTTTGAGCTTTCACCTTTGAGCTTTGAGCTTTGAACTTTCAGCTTTGAACTTTCACCTTTCACCTTTGAGCTTTTAGCTTTTAGCATTAAATATCTAACTTCTCTTTTTTCTCTTAAAAATATTTTTCACAAATGATTTGGTGGCAACTTCTTCGCCTCCATATCCATTGGCATATTTTCCGTAGCCATAGCCGTAACCGTAGCCGTTTCCATAACCGCCATAACGCAATTTCATGGTAAAATCGTTCAGGATAATGCTGATGTTTGTAATTTCTTCTTTGATATATTTTTCGTTGATCATTTTAAGCATACCTGTCTGGGAATAATTTTGTCGGACGATATACAGCGTGGAATCGGCATATTTCAGCAATTCAACCGCATCACTCACCAATCCGATTGGCGGCGTGTCTAAAATGATATAATCGTAATTTTCTTTTAAACTGCTCAATAATTCTTCCGTTGCGGAGCTGATTAACAATTCTGAAGGATTTGGCGGCACCGGACCGGCAATGATGACATCCAAATTGGGGATTTTTGTTTTTTGGATAATCGCCTCTATATTTTCCTCGCCTATTAAATAATTCACCACACCTTTTTCATTGGAAACCTCAAAATTTTCAAATATTTTCGGTTTGCGCAGATCCAATCCGACCAAAATTGTTTTTTTGCCGCCCAAAGCAAAAACCGTAGCCATATTCATGGAAACAAATGTTTTGCCTTCTCCGCTTACGGATGATGTCACAATAATGGTTTTACACTTGTCTTTGGTGCTTCGGGTAAACAAAAATTGGATGTTTGAACGCAGCGCCCTAAATGATTCGGCGACACCCGATTTCGGTTTGGTAAATACCGCCAAATTGCTGTCAGTACCATTGTTTCCCACCACTCCTAAAACTGGGATGGGCGAAATTTTTTCAATATCTTCGGTCGAGTGAATTCGGGTATCCAGCAATTCTTTGGCAATAATCAAAAAGAGCGGCAAAATGGTTCCCAAAAGCAACGCCACCATATAGTTAAACTCTTTTCTCGGCAAAATAGACCCTTGTCCGGTATCTTTTGCGGTATCCAATACCGAAATATCCGAAACCGTTGAGGCAATCGCAATATCGGCTTCGTACCGCTTCTGCATCAGGAAAACATAATTTGATTCGGTCATACTGTATTTTCGTTGAAAATTCAGTAATTTCTGTTCTTTGCTCGGAAGCTTATTCAGCTCAGCATTGTAACCGCTTAAGCGATTTCTGCTGTTGTTCAGTGTAATTCTGGTTTCCTTTTTTAAGGATGAAAGGTTTTCAAGCAACACATTGCGGGTGGTTTCAACTTCTTGCTCAACCGCAATTAGCGAGGGGTGATTTGCGGTGACTTCTTTCGCTAACTTGTCCTTTTTGATGGAAAGTTCCGTTAATTTCCCCACCATGCCCGAAATAGAGCCATCTTCAATATTGATGATTGCCGGCGCAGGAATGTTGGTGAAATTTGTATGGGTTTTGATGTAGTTTTCCAGATTGTTGAAATACGCGATCCGGTCGCCCAGCTGCTCTTGCATTTTATCCAGACTCAGGGTTTGGGAAAATATTTCACCGCCTTCGGCCGATAATTCGTAGATGGCATTTTCCTGTTTAAACTTTCCGATGTTGTCTTCAATCAATCGTAAACTGTCGGAAGTATTTTTAAACTGCGCGTCAATAAATTCTTTGGTGCTTCGGGCATAATTTGTTTTTTCTTCCAATTCAAGTTCGGCCAAAACAATCACCGTTTCATTCAAATAATCAACCAGCCTGTTTTTATTAGGGCCCGACAAGCTTAATTCAATCAAAGAAGTGCCTGTAAGTCCGGCCGCCCTCACATTCTGATATTCGCCGGCTACCTGATCGATCGTCCTCATCTGAATATAATAGGATTGGCCTTTTAAGTTTTTTGCATCCTCTTTTCTTTCAATCTGCGCTTTTAAAAACGGCAGATTGATATATTCATCAATGGAAAATACTTTTAAAAAACGTTTTTTATTGCCTTCAAGATCTATTTGTGATTCGTCTTTGTAATTGATTAATTTGTATGTTCCTTTTTCATTAAAATCAACCGAAAGTTCAAAACGATTATTGTCTAAAAAATCTATTTTGATGAAGGTGTTCAGCAGTTGGTGTTGGTTGGGCTGCAAAATAACGGTAAACGGCACTTCGCCATAAGCATCTTCTGTTCTGAAACGGCCGTCTTTTAAATAATCAATATAAAAATTGAGCCTGTTGATCACTTTTTCATTGTGAGATCTTGAAGTCAGCGCTTTTCTGATGGATTCAACTTTGTCGCTCACGCCACCCCAGTTAAAAGCAATGTTGGTTCCCGATGAAAATAGCGGATTTTGTTTTTCGTTTACGGCAATGGTGGTTTTCAGTCCGTAAACCCTTTGGGTGGAAATATTGATATAATAGGCCACTGCCAATGCAATGCCAATGGTGGCCACAAACCATTTCCAATTGGCTAAAATTCGAAATAAATAATCTTTAATGTTTGAGATTTGCTCACTTGGATTTTCAATAAATTTGAATTTATGATCCATAAAATATTATAAATTTTTAACTAACAATACTGAAGTTACCACAAAAGACAATAACGAAACAACGGTGGTGAATGCTTGCAATCCCGTAGTTCCAATTCCCCAGGACTTTTGTTTCAACGGCGCTACATAAATAATGTCGTTGGGTTGAATATAGAAATTCTCCGATTCAAATATGGCCATTTCATTCATGTTTATCTTGTATTTTTTTACCCCGTCGAGCGATTTTCTGATAATCAATACATTTTCACGATCTCCATAGGTTGAAATCTCCCCTGAATTGGCGATGGCATCAATAATGGAAACCTGATTTTGCGCCAAGTTTTTTGTTCCTGGCGAACCCACTTCACCGGTGACAATAAAGTTTACGCCACCCAATTTTACCGTCACAAAAACAGTTTCAGGATTCTTTAAAAACTTGCCCAGTTCCACTTCCAATTTTTCCCTGGTTTCTTTTTCGGTATAGCCCAAAACATTCACTTCCCCAATATAAGGAATTCTGATATTTCCGTGACTGTCAATCGTGTAACCGCTAAAATAAAGTCCGCCCGCTCCCCCGCCGCCTGATGCGCTGTTTTTAAAAAGCGTCACCAATTCCTGGTTTTCGGCTTTAATATCGATGTATAAAATGTCATTTACCTGCAAACGATACGGTACGCTGTTTAGTTTGGTGATTTCCGATTTGCTGATCGGTTCTCCTTGAAATGAAGTCACTTGCTTCGTTGAAATACAGGACGATAGCAGACTTAAAACTGCCGCGTATAAAAAAAATTTCTTCATAAATATTTAGTCAGGCTATGACAAATATAATTTTAAATAGCGTATTAAAATAATTTTTCAACTATTTTCGCATTAAAATTGAATTGTTATGGTTTGGTTTAAAATTAGGTCATTTTTCTTATTTTTATGGGCTTCAACAAATAAGCACGGCGTGCACTCCCCATTTGTTTATGATTTGGTGACCAATTGTTTTAATGCGCCAATAAATCCTTCGAAAACAGCAACATTTAAAAAAATTCAAAAGTTGTTATTTTCAAATCAAAACAGCATAAATATTACCGATTATGGCAAAGGATCATCGGTTTTTAAAAGTAACGTACGAAAAGTGTCGGATATTGCAAAAATAGCGGGCATCACCCAAAAAAAAGCAGCACTTCTGCTTCGGATGGCTGATTATTTCAATCCGAATCATATTTTAGAAATAGGAACTTCCGTCGGATTGGGAACCTCCGTATTAAGCATCGGAAACCCTGACGCACAAATTGTGACTCTTGAAGGCTGCAAAAACACTGCGGAAGTGGCTAAAGCAGTATTCAGCCAAAATCATTTAAACAATATTGAACTGGTTGTTGGAAATTTCAATGAAACGCTTGCTGATGTTTTAAAGCATCAACCATTCGATTTGATTTATTTCGATGGCAATCACCAAAAGGAAGCTACGCTCAACTATTTCAATCAATGCCTTGAAGCGGCGCATAACAATTCCGTTTTTATTTTTGACGACATTCAATGGTCACCGGATATGCAACTGGCTTGGGAAGAAATAAAAATGCATCCAAAAGTAAGCATCACCATCGACACCTATTTTTGGGGAATGGTTTTTTTTAGAAAAGAACAGGGAAAACAACATTTCACGATCAGAGTTTGATTAAAAAAAAGTACTTAAAGTGCCTAAAGTTTGGAGTACTTAAAGTTAAAAAAGAGCCGTTTTTGAAAAATTTAAAAAATGAATTGATGGAATATTTTGTTAACTTAAAACCAATTAACTTTAGGCACTCTAGGCACTCTAAACTTTAGGCACTAAATTAACAATTGCCTATTTATTTCACATAAAAATTAGTTAATTTGCAGTATGAAACGAGCCATAACAAATTTTGATACACAAAGGAATGACTCATAGCGAATTTACCTGCCGGGAGGCAGGCAGCAATTTGTTACCGCTAAAAAATACAAAATAAACGGATGAAAATATATACAAAAACCGGAGATACAGGCAAAACTTCTCTTTTTGGGGGAACAAGGGTACCAAAATATCATTTAAGAATCGAGGCCTATGGCACTGTAGATGAGTTAAATTCGCATATCGGATTGATTCGTGACCAAAAAATTGACGCGCATTCCACTGAAATTCTGCTAAAAATTCAAAATGAATTGTTTACGTTGGGGTCTATGCTGGCAACGCCACCAGAAAAGGAAATCTTAAAAAGCGGTAAAGAACGCTTAAATATCAATAAAGTTTCAGAAGAATCGGTAGCGCTTTTGGAACAGGAAATTGACTTTATGAACGAGTCCTTGCCGGAAATGACGCACTTTATTTTGCCGGGCGGACACAGTACCGTGTCATTTTGTCATATCGCACGCTGCATTTGCAGAAGAGCCGAGCGAATCACCACACAATTAAGTGACGAAAGCACTATTAATCCGAAAATTTTAGTATATTTAAACAGGCTTTCCGACTATCTTTTTGTGCTGGCACGGAAGTTGACTATTGACAATCAGGCCCAAGAAATTCCTTGGATTCCTGAGAAACTGAAATAAGTTCTTTTTTATTTTGAAATAAAAGGATAAATAGCTTGCCCAGTTGAGTAAAAAATTTATTTTTGCAAAAATTTAATACGAAGAAGTTATGTATTGGACACTAGAATTAGCATCATATTTGGCGGATGCGCCTTGGCCTGCAACAAAAGATGAATTGATTGATTATGCGATTAGAACTGGAGCGCCTTTAGAAGTTGTTGAAAACCTTCAAGAGATTGAAGATGAGGAAGAAAATTTCGAATCTATCGTCGAAATTTGGCCCGATTACCCTTCAGAAGAAGATTATCTTTGGAACGAAGATGAATATTAAAAAATACCATTGCTAAAAAGTCTCTAACGAGACTTTTTTTTTGCTTAGTCTGTTATAATTTAAGACAGAATTAAAACAATTTAAATTAAAAAAATTAACTTTACCGGTTATTAAATTACAATGTAAAATACAGAAGTTTTACATATCATTATAAAAAATTTGACACCTATATTATGAGTATCATAAATTCAGTTCTTAAAATTTTTGTTGGAGATAAAAACAAAAGAGATTTGGCGTTGCTGCAACCGATTGTTGCCAAAGTGAATGCTTTTGAAAAAGAGATCACCAACCTTACAAACGATCAATTACGAGAAAAAACAGCTTACTTTAAGCAAATAATAGCGGATGATACCAAGGAATATTCTTCAAAAATCAATAAATTAAAAGAAGAAGTCGTTGATGCCAATATAGACCGTAAAGAAGAAATTTACGGTGAAATTGACAATCTGGAAGATGATTTATACCGCGCTTCAGAAAAAACATTGAATGAAATTATGCCCGAAGCCTTTGCTGTTGTTAAAGAAACTGCCAAGCGCTTTACCCAAAATAAATTTATTGAAGTTACGGCAACACCGTTTGACCGTGAACTTTCAGCCACACGCGACAATATTGTCCTTGAAAACGACAAAGCCATTTGGGCCAATAAATGGGATGCCCAAGGAAAAGAAGTGACCTGGGATATGATTCACTACGATGTGCAACTTATTGGAGGATCGGTATTGCATCAGGGAAAAATTGCCGAAATGATGACGGGTGAAGGAAAAACCTTGGTTTCTACCTTGCCGGTGTATTTAAATGCACTTACCGGAAAAGGCGTGCATTTGGTGACCGTAAACGATTATTTGGCAAAACGTGATGCTGCCTGGATGGGACCAATTTATGAATTCCACGGATTGAGGGTTGATTGCATTGACCACCATGAACCAAATTCAGACGCGCGAAGAAAAGCCTACAATGCCGACATAACTTACGGCACAAACAACGAGTTTGGTTTTGATTATTTGCGTGATAATATGGCACATTCGCCAAATGATTTGGTGCAACGTCCGGCCAATTACGCCATTGTGGATGAGGTCGATTCTGTTTTAATTGATGATGCACGTACGCCTTTAATTATTTCCGGCGCAACAGCCAATGCCGACCGTCACGAATTTAACGAGTTAAAACCGAGTGTGGACAGGATTGTTTCTATCCAAAGAAATTATTTAACCGCTGTTTTGGCCGAAGCAAAAAAATTAATCAGTGAAGGCGACACCAAGGAAGGCGGATTTTTATTGCTTCGCGTTTTTAGGGGATTGCCAAAAAGCAAGGCTTTAATCAAATTTTTAAGTCAGGAAGGCAACAAACAACTCTTGCAAAAAACGGAAAACCATTATATGCAGGATAACAACCGTGAAATGCCTAAAATTGATGAAGCGCTGTATTTTGTGATTGATGAAAAAAACAATTCCATTGAGTTAACAGATAAAGGAATTACCTTTTTGTCGGGTGATGACGGCGATGAAAATTTCTTCATTTTACCCGATTTAAGCACGGAAATAGCACAGCTTGAACGCGAAAACGACGTTCCTGAAGTTTTAACTGCGAAAAAAGAAGCATTGTACAGAGATTTCAGCATCAAAAGCGAGCGCATTCACACCATGAATCAATTGCTTAAAGCATACACTTTATTTGAAAAAGATATTGAGTATGTAATTATGGAAGATAAAATTAAAATTGTTGATGAACAAACCGGCCGTATTATGGAAGGCCGCCGTTATTCAGACGGATTGCATCAGGCCATTGAAGCTAAAGAAAACGTAAAAATTGAAGCTGCCACGCAAACTTATGCTACGGTTACACTTCAAAATTACTTTCGAATGTACCGAAAATTGGCGGGTATGACAGGAACTGCTGTTACGGAAGCCGGGGAATTCTGGGAAATTTACAAATTGGATGTGATTGAGGTTCCGAGCAACCGAAAATTGGTTCGGGATGACCGTGAAGATTTGGTTTTCAAAACCAAACGTGAAAAATACAATGCCGTTATTGAAGAAATTGAAAACTTGGTGAATTTGGGCCGACCAGTTTTGGTGGGAACAACATCCGTAGAAATTTCCGAATTGCTGGGCCGAATGCTGACCATCAGAAAAATAAAACACAACGTATTAAACGCGAAACTTCATAAAAGGGAAGCGGACATTGTTGCTGAAGCAGGAAACTCGGGCGTGGTAACCATTGCCACCAACATGGCGGGTCGTGGAACGGACATCAAACTTTCCGATGAAGTTAAAAAAGCAGGTGGTTTGGCCATTGTGGGTACTGAGCGACACGATTCTCGTCGTGTAGACAGACAGTTGCGAGGTAGAGCAGGCCGTCAAGGAGATCCGGGTTCTTCGCAATTTTATGTATCATTGGAAGACAATTTAATGCGATTGTTCGGATCTGAGCGTATTGCAAAAATGATGGACAGAATGGGACTGCAGGAAGGTGAAGTGATTCAACACTCCATGATTTCAAAATCCATCGAACGCGCGCAACGCAAAGTGGAAGAAAACAACTTTGGGGTTCGTAAACGTTTGCTGGAATATGATGATGTGATGAATTCACAAAGAGAAGTTGTTTACAAACGCCGTCGCCACGCACTTTATGGCGACCGTTTGCAGGTAGATATCGTCAATATGATTTATGATACCTGTAACTTATTGATCAGGGAAAATAAACCAACCAATGATTATCAGAATTTCGAATTTGAATTGGTTCGTTTTTCTTCAACTACGGCTCCTTTCAAAGAATTAGAATTTAAATCGGGTACGGAACAAGAATTGACCGATCAGCTTTTTGATGTGGTTTACAAACATTACAAAGAAAAACTGGAACGAAATGCCAAAGCTGCTTTTCCGGTCATTAAAGATGTTTATGAAAATCACGGCGAAAAATATGAACGCATTGTGGTTCCTTTTACCGATGGAACAAAAGAATTAAAAGTAATCACCAATTTAAAAACAGCCTATGAAACCGGCGGTAAAGAGTTGGTGACCGATTTTGAAAAAAATATCACGCTTGCCATTATTGATGATACCTGGAAAGATCATTTACGACAAATGGATGAGCTGAAACAGTCGGTTCAAAATGCCACTTACGAGCAAAAAGATCCGCTGTTAATTTACAAATTCGAATCCTTTGAACTGTTTAACGGGATGCTCGACAAAGTGAATAAAGAAGTATTGTCGTTTTTGTTTAAAGGCGAATTGCCTTCGCAAGATTCAACGCGCGTTTTACCGGCAAGAGAACAGAAACGTGAAAAAGTGCAATTGAGCAAGGAAGAATATGGCGGTGGTGCTACTAGTCCACAAACTGGTTTAACGCAGCAGCCAAGAATAGTGGAGACGATTGTGCGCACGGAGAGAAAAATTGGGCGAAATGAACAAGTGACCATTAAGCACGTCATGTCCGGTGAAAACAAATCTGTAAAATACAAACAGGCCATTCCTTTAATTGACAAAGGCGATTGGGTTTTGGTGGAGTAATTTTAAACGATTTAATGAATGTTAATGTTATACGTTAAATGTTATACGTTGGCAACAAGCGGATTTGAGATCCTAAGATAAATTTAACACTAAATTTAAAATAGATTTTGTATTTTTGATTAAAAGTTATTAATGTATGTATGAATTTAGAAACTAGAAAATTATCATTTATTCAAGAAATTCTTAGAATACAAAGTGAGAAAACCATTTCCCGACTTGAAACTATTCTGAGAAAAGAAAAAAATACTTCCAAAGAGCGAATATTTGAGCCAATGACTCAAAATGAGTTGGATAAACGAATTGACAAATCGGAATCTGATTTTAAAAACAATCTATTTAAAAGTAGTTCTGAACTTTTAACCAAATACGATTAATGACATCGAAAATTATTTGGTCTGAATTTGCAGAAACTCAACTTGACGAAATCTATAAATATTACGAAAAGGAAGCGGGTTCAAGAATTGCCAAGAAACTTTTGAAAGGAATTATCAACGAGCCAAAAAAGTTGATAAAAACACCGCACATTGGACAAGAAGAAGAATTGTTAAAACGGAGAAAAATTGAATATAGATATTTAGTTTTCAAAAACTACAAACTGATTTATTCTGTCGACACGGAAAATGGATTTATAAAAATTGCAGATGTTTTCGACACTCGACAAAATCCACCGAAACTGGAAAGAACGGAATAAAGCTAGTTGCCAACACCTAATAAAATTTATGCTAACATTTGAACTAGCAGAAACTGTACGTTAAATGTTCGCTTAAAACTAATGAATAAAAAATGGTTTATTGGACAACGTTTTATGCTTGAATCAATAATTTTAATAATTTTTCCGGATTTTGTCCGTTAGTCCAAAAATAGTTAATTCAGCCATTTAGAGCCTGATTCATCTAATTCCGACTCAGAAATGAGATTCCCGGTTTCAATATCTTTTTCACTCATTAAAAGCATTTCGATTTGCTCCGATGATAAAGAAACCATCTCATCCGTCTGAGTAGATTCAAAAATATTGCTAATTGCTTGAAGTAATTTTTCATTTCTCGTAGCTAAAATTCGGTCTATCAAATTATTTTTTATAGTTTCAATTCCTGTCATAACTTTATATTTTAGGTAAATGCGGTTATTTTTTCTTTTTTTCCAAATGTTGTACAACGGGATAAAGTGAGTTTAATTGAAATTAAAATAGCTTTTACAAGAAAAAACTTATAACTTCCGTCTTCCGTCTTGAACATACCTTATAACTTCTAATATTTAAAATTTAACCAACCAATGATTCGCCGTTTAAATCGGTGGTCAGCACATCGCTCATATAATCCAAATACGGCCTCATGGCCACAAAAGAAGCAACAACTTCTGTCAAAAAGTTTGGCGCCAACACTTCATCATCGGTAAATTCACGCGACACAATAAATTGCTTTAGCCTTATTAAATCGATGTTCGGGTGGTTCTTGTCAAACCCTCTCGGTGCCGATTTTACGGCATCACCCTGTAATTTTCCGAAATGTTTTTTAAAATCAGCCGTGTTGACAATCGCACGAATTTCCGTGGCGTCTTCTTCAAATTCTTTTCTGATGCGCGCCAAATCTTCCTTATTCGGTTCCCAAAATCCGCCAGCCAAAAAACTTTCTCCCGGACTGATATGCAAATAGTATCCGCCGCGCAATTTATTCGTTGCCCGGGTAAACTGTCCGCCAAAATGCGATTTAAAAGGCAGCTTGTCTTTTGAAAATCGCACATCCCTATAAATTCTGAATATTTTTACGCTTTCAATAAGGTCGGTAACTTTTAAACGCTCCATTACTGCATTATAAAAAGTTTTAACCTTTTTTTGTTCCGCGTCAAACGTTGTTTTATTTGCATTAAACCACTCACGATTGTTATTGGCTTTCAGCGATATTAAAAAATCTAAGGTCGATTTTGAAATTGTGTTCATTTTATTTTAGTGTTGAGTAATAAGAAATTGTTTGATTATTTTTAAAAAATCGTAAATCGTATATCAAAAATCTAAAATCATTCATGTCTTTCTTCCAAAATCTTCACCACATCTTTCAATGCAAACCCTTTTGCCTGCAACAAAATTAGGTAATGAAAAAGCAAATCGGCACTTTCGTTTATGAATAAATCATCATTGTCATCTTTTGCTTCAATCACCACTTCTATGGCCTCCTCGCCTACTTTTTGGGCTATTTTGTTGATGCCTTTCTCAAACAAGGAAGCCACATAACTTTTTTCTGAATTGCCTGCTTCTCGCCTGCTTTTAATCACTTTTTCCAGTTCAGACAGAAACCCGAAAGTTGTTTCGTTTTGTTCTCCCCAACACGTATCCGTTCCTTTATGGCAGGTTGGGCCAACGGGATTTACCAGAATGAGCAAGGTATCTAGGTCGCAATCGTTTTGTACGGAAACCACGTTTAAAAAATTGCTACTTTCCTCCCCTTTTGTCCACAACCTGTTTTTGGTTCTGCTGAAAAAAGTCACCTGACTCGTTTCAATTGTTTTGTCAAAAGCCTCCTGATTCATATAACCCAGCATCAACACATTTTTTGTGATTGCGTCTTGAATGATAGCGGGAATTAATCCGTCGTTATTTTTGTTGAAATTTATGTTCATCTTATTTTAATTGAAAGTTTTAAAGTCGGAAATTGCAAAGTTCATTACTAAATTCTCACTTCAATATTGTTATTTTTAAGTTCTTGTTTTAAATCCATAATATCGATTTCCTTGAAATGAAATACGCTTGCCGCCAAAGCTGCATCTGCTTTTCCATCGATAAAAGTATCCACAAAATGCTGCATATTTCCTGCGCCTCCTGATGCTATGATGGGAATATTCACCAAAGATCCCAACCTGGCCAAAGCTTCATTGGCAAATCCGTTTTTTGTGCCGTCGTGATCCATCGAAGTAAACAGAATTTCTCCTGCGCCGCGTTGTTCCACTTCTTTTGCCCAATCAAATAATTTAATGTCTGTTGGCACTTTTCCGCCGACCAAATGCACCATCCATTCACCGTCAATTTGTTTTGCGTCAATGGCAACAACAATGCACTGGCTTCCAAATTTTGCTGCCAATTCATTGATTAATAGCGGATTTTTAACTGCGGAAGAGTTGATGGAAACCTTATCGGCACCCGAATTCAACAACAATTCCACGTCTTCAACCGACGAAATTCCACCACCGACCGTAAACGGAATGTTTATTTTTTGGGCAACGCGCATCACCAGTTCAGCCAATGTTTTTCGCTTTTCTTCAGTTGCCGAAATATCTAAAAAAACCAATTCATCGGCGCCGTTTTGTGCGTAAAACTCTGCCAATTCCACCGGATCTCCGGCATCGCGCAAATCGACAAAATTAATGCCTTTTACGGTTCTTCCGTTTTTTATGTCTAAGCAGGGTATGATTCTTTTTGTTAACATCTGGCAAAGTTAAATATTAGAAGTATTGATTATGTTATTTTTTTTATAAAGGCAGCTTTTCAAATTAAAAATATTAAATATTAGAAGTACAATATTAAAAGTATTGGTTGTTTCGTTTTTCATTTCAATAAAGGATAAATTTTTAGTGCTTAAATAAAAAAATATCTAATATCTAATATCTAATATCTAATATCTAATATCTAATATCTAATATCTAATATCTAATATCTAATATCTAATATCTAATATTGAGTCCACTATGAAAAGTGCATTTTAAGTGAAACGATATTTTTTGATCATTTTAAAAGGGCGCAATTCCTTTTGGAATTTGCCAGGTACAATAATCACGATTTGATTCCCTAAGTGAGCTAT
>JAUYUA010000062.1 GCA_030694935.1 Lutibacter sp.
TGAAGTCATAACCCTTGCTTCCATTGTCCAAAAAGAAACGGCAACGGTAAGTGAAAGACCTATTGTGGCCAAATTGTATTTGAACAGATTGACCAGTGGCTGGCCATTGCAAGCCGACCCAACCATTATTTTTGCCCTAAAGGCCAAATTGGGAGATGAAACGGTAATTAAACGCGTGTTTTCGAAAGATTTGGAAATTAACTCGCCTTACAACACTTATAAAAACACCGGTTTGCCTCCAGGGCCAATTTCAATGCCCGACATTTCTTCCATTGAAGCAGTTCTTAATCCGGCCAATCACGATTATTATTTTATGTGCGCCAGCGTAACAACTTTTGGAACCCACGAGTTTGCAAAAACGTTAGACGAACACAATAAAAATGCTGCCAAGTACCAACAATGGATAAACAAACAAGGTGTTGACAGATAGTTTTTTTATAATTTCTCAAAGGGCTGGTTTACCCAGTTAAACCAAGCTTTTTAGCAAGGTTTTATATTTTTAATTTTAATGCAACAAATAGTAATTTTTGTTAAATTTTTATTAAAAGAAAAGGCCTTTTTGCGATTTTTCTGCTGTTTAAAAAATAAGTTGTACATTTGTCCCAGAAATTTAATAGGCCAAACACCATTAAATTATGAAAAAAACAATATTTTTTACAATTTTACTGACCATAGGCGTTTTTATATCAAGTTTTACAAAAGATAAAAAAGTCGTTAGCAGCACCAATAATTCCACCACCGAAATCGCACTGGTCCCGACCGAAAAAGAGGTTTCCCCAATCATAAAAAGCAACATTCCTTTTGTGGGCAAATCATTCAATGGATTTAAAGAAGCATTGGCTTTTAGAGAATCTGGCGGAAGATATGACATTGTCAGTTCCTTTGGATACTTGGGTAAATATCAATTTGGAGAGTCGACCTTGAAGAGATTTAACATTCATGACAAAGAACATTTCCTAGAAAACACTGAATTACAGGAAGATGCATTTATGGCATTGTGTTCTCTAAACAAGTGGATTTTAAGAAAGGAGATTGAAAAAAAGGTTGGCAAAAAAATTAACGGTATAGAAATTACGGAGTCAGGCATCTTGGCCGCCGCACATTTGGCCGGAACAGGAAATATCAAAGAATATTTGAGAACCAACGGTAAACACAAATTTACTGATGCTTTTGGATCTTCAATGCAACATTACCTGAAAAAATTTGGAGGTTATGACACTTCAATTATCGAAGCGGATAAAAATCCTAAGGTAATGTAATCCAATACATTTTAAAGTTTATAAAAAAGGCCTGAATTGTACAATTCAGGCCTTTTTTATTCTTTATGAATTATAAAGATGGTGGGTCTTTTCTGCAAATCAGGATGTTCGTTTTTCCAGTCTTTAATTTCCAGGGTTTTAATGTATTCTCCCGTTAAAGTAATATCACAAGCCACACATAGTTTTGTTGATGGATTTAAAGTGCTTTTTAAATCGATGAATAATTTTTCATTCCGATACGGTGTTTCAATAAAAATTTGCGACTGGTTTTTATCTTTCGACAATTTTTCCAAACTTTTAATGGCTTCTTTTCTTTCGGAAGCGTCAATGGGCAAATAACCGTTAAAGGCAAAATTCTGGCCGTTAAAACCTGAAGCCATCATCGCTAAAATGATCGATGACGGACCAACCAAAGGAATTACCCTGATATTTTTTTGATGCGCTAATTTAACAATTTCTGCGCCCGGATCGGCAATTGCAGGAACGCCGGCTTCAGAAAGTAACCCCACCGAAATGCCTTTTGCACAAACATCCAAATACGTGCTAACTTCCTGTTTATCGGCATATTTATCCAAGCTAAAAAGGGTCAATGAAGGCTGTGATTTTCCCGGAGCAATACGTTTTATAAATTTACGGGCTGTTTTTTCGTTTTCAACAATAAAATAATCCAGTTGTTCTATCATTTCTTTCACCAACACCGGCAATACTTCCATAGGCTCGTTGTCGCCTAAAGTTGTTGGAAGCAAGTATAAAAAACCCTTTTTATGATTCATCCGGATTTATTTTTTTTGCGATGATATCACAAGCTTCATCCAGCATTTTATATACATTTTTAAATCCGTAATCCCCGCCTAAATAAGGGTCTGGAACATCCAAATTTTCTTTGGGAAACACTTCATTTAAGATCATTATCACCTTGGCTTTGTCATTTACATTTCTTGCCATTGCAGTGACATCTCGATAATTTTCATGGTCCATCACATAAATTAGGTCAAAGTCATCAAAATCTTCCACTAAAAATTTTCTGGCACGTTGGTCGGTGATGTCAATTCCGTTAATTTTTGCGATATGTATGGAACGACTGTCCGGTTTTTCGTCAATATGATAGGCGCCGGTTCCGGCAGAATCAATAATGACATTAGCCCTAAAAAGTTTGGATTTCAAAATTCCTTCTGCCAAAGGCGATCGGCAAATATTGCCGAGACAGACCATCAAAATTTTAGTCATTTCAGCGTATTAAAAAGTGAGTTTTTTGGTAATATCATCCACATACTTTCTAAATTGCTTGTCGGTTTCCGTTAAGTTATCAACAGTTTTACAGGCGTGAAGTACGGTGGCGTGATCTCTTTTCCCAATTTGGGAACCAATGCTGGCCAATGAAGCTTTTGTCATTCTCTTGGCGAAATACATTGCCAATTGGCGCGCTTGAACGATGTGACGTTTACGTGTTTTTGATTGCAAGGTAGCCACATCCAATTCAAAATAGTTTGACACAATTTTTTGAATGTATTCAATGGAAACTTCGCGTTTGGTGTTTTTAACAAATTTATCTACAATTTGTTTTGTTAGCGCCAAGGTAAATTCCTTTCTGTTAAAAGATGCTTGCGCTATTAAAGAAATTAAAACGCCTTCCAATTCCCTAACATTTGATTTTATGTTTTTTGCAATATATTCTACAATTTCAAATGGCATTTCTACCCCGTCTCTGTACAATTTATTCTGTAAAATGAGAACACGTGTTTCATAATCAGGTGCTTGAAGTTCGGCAGACAATCCCCATTTAAAACGAGAAAGCAAGCGCTGTTCAATGTCCTGCATATCAACCGGAGCTTTATCAGACGTTAATATGACCTGTTTTCCGTTTTGATGCAAATGGTTAAAAATATGGAAAAACACATCTTGGGTTCCTGTTTTACCCGATAAAAATTGCACATCATCAATCAGTAAAACATCAATCATTTGGTAGAAATGAATAAAATCATTTCTTGAATTTCCTTTTACGGAATCTATATATTGCTGGGTAAATTTCTCGGAAGAAATGTACAGCACAATTTTATCAGGATATTTGTCTTTAATTTCAACACCAATGGCGTGAGCCAAATGGGTTTTACCCAAACCAACACCGCCGTAAATTAACAAGGGATTGAAGGATGTTCCTCCTGGTTTATTGGAAACGGCCATACTTGCTGAACGCGCCAGCCTGTTTGAATCGCCTTCAATAAAGTTTTCGAAACTGTAATTTGGATTTAATTGCGATTCAATTTTAACTTTTTGAATTCCCGGGATGATAAACGGGTTTTTTAATTCACGCTTGCTAACATCTATTGGAAACGCAATTCCCTGCGGTACCATCGGATTTCTGTTGGAGCTGGGGATTTTTACGGTATGCTGATTGTTGCTGCTGTAATTGTTCTCCATGCGAACGTCATAAATCAGCTTGGCATCTTCTCCCAACTGTTTTACCAAAGCCACTCTTAATAACTTTATATAATGCTCTTCCAGCCACTCATAAAAAAATTTGCTAGGTACCTGAATAGTAAGTGCTTCACCAGATAATTTTACCGGTTTGATTGGCTCAAACCAAGTTTTGTAAGCTTGTGGCTTAATGTTGTCCTGTATAAAAGACAGACACTCTTCCCAAACTGATGATGCAGTTTTACTCATTTTTTATCGAAAGCAATTATAAAAGTTATAAACTAGTTGATTAACTTAAAATAAATTTTAAGCTATTTTTGGCTTTACAAAAATGTGAATAAAATTTAGCATAAAAAAATAAAATCGCTATTGATTCTTATTTTTTTTTTTCGTAACATGAAGGTCGTAAAATAAAAAAAATGAAATCAGACAAAATTCAATTTAGAGTGCGATATGGCGAAACAGATCAGATGGGTTTTGTTTACTATGGAAACTATGCCCAATACTTTGAAATGGGTCGTACGGAATGGCTTCGGAAATTAGGGATCACCTATAAAAAAATGGAAGCAGACGGCATTATGCTGCCCGTGATGAATTTAAATATAAACTACTTAAAGCCAGCAAAATATGACGACTTACTCACTTTAAAAACAATTTTAACCAAGCTTCCCTCCGCAAAAATTGAGTTTTCATACGAAGTGTACAATGAAGAAAATGAATTGCTGACAACGGCAAAAACCACCTTGGTTTTTGTAAATATGAAAACCAATAAACCAACCCGAGCGCCAGAATATGTGTTAGAAAAATTGCGTGATATCAGTGCTTGATTTCCCGAATTTTAAGGCAGCGCAAATCATCAAACAATTGAACAATTTTAGCTGCATTTTTTTTTCGTGCCGCGATTAAAAAGGAGCAATTTAAATTCATTTTTTGATCCAAAATTTCCAGATCATTTTCTTTGATAATCCGCATCACTTTATTCATGTCTATATATTCAAAAGTCAGCTGAAAAGAAACATTAACGGTCTTATCAACAATCGTAGCTTCATCCAAAATTAATTTTGCCGTCGTTTTATACGCATTTATGAGTCCGCCAACACCCAATTTAGTTCCGCCAAAATAGCGAACAACCACCACCAACACATTGGTAAGGTCTTTTGATAAAATTTGTCCGTAAATAGGATTTCCTGCCGAATTGTTTGGTTCACCATCATCATTCACCCGATAGCTTTTGTCTTCAACGCCCAATTGCCAGGCATAACACCAATGCCGTGCAGCATGGTGCTTTTTCTTTAATTCTTCGATGTGAATTTTAACGTCATCCTCATTTTCTATGGGAAAAACATAGCCGATAAATTTGCTGCCTTTCTCTTTAAAAAGCGCATCTCCCTGAGCTGCTTCAATGGTTTTATATGTGTCGATTTCAGAAATATCGCTATCATTTTAAAGCACAAATATATCAAAAGCAAATGCTTAATTTTCCGTTTTAATTTTAATATATTTGAAAAACAATATAAAGTACCATGAGAAAAACTGCAACACTATTGCTTACTACAATCGTTTTAATGTCATGCGACATTGAACCTGCCAAAAAAGAAACTGAAACGGTGCGGGAACCAAATTCATTCGCCATTGTTATCCATGGAGGTGCAGGAGGCATTAAAAGAGAATATTTTACCCAGGAACAACAGGATGCTTATGCACAAAAATTGCAGGAAGCCCTTGATGCCGGTTACGCCGTTTTGGAAAAAGGCGGAATTTCACTGGATGCCGTGCAAGCGGCCATTAATGTGATGGAAGATTCTCCTTTATTTAATGCCGGAAAAGGTTCGGTATATAACAGTGAGGGAAATCAGGAGATGGATGCCGCGATTATGGACGGAAAAACCTTAAATGCTGGAGCAGTTGCAGGCGTAAATCACATAAAAAATCCAATTTTGGCGGCCCGTTTGGTCATGGACAGTTCGGAACATGTGATGCTATCAGGTAAAGGCGCAGAAATTATGGCCAAAAAATTCGGCATTGAAATGGTGGACAGCTCCTACTTTTTCACCGAAAAAAGATTAAAACAATTGCGCGAGATTCAAGGTCAGGAAAAAACACAATTGGACCATACGGCCTATCTGATTAAAAACGAATTGATTGACGACCATAAATTTGGTACCGTTGGCGCCGTTGCGATTGATAAAAACGGAAATATTGCTGCAGGAACTTCCACCGGCGGTATGACCAATAAAAAATACGGAAGAATTGGCGATGTCCCAATTATTGGCGCCGGAACTTATGCGAACAATTTAACTTGCGGCATTTCTTGCACGGGAACCGGCGAATATTTTATGAGAACTGTTGCGGGCCATGAAGTTTCAAGCTTGATAAAGTACAAAAATTTAAGTCCGAAAGAAGCTTTACATGAAGTGCTCTTTAACCAAATTGGCCCGCTTGGCGGCGAAGGAGGCATCATTTTATTGGATAAAAACGGTGATGTTCACTGGGATTTTAACTCAACAGGAATGTTCAGGGGATTTAAAAAATCGAGCGGAGAAACCAAAATTGAAATGTTTGAGAAAAGCCCGAATAATTAATAATTCACATAAATTTTTAAAGCGTCATCTGAAATTTCCCGAATTTCATTGGGCGCTTTTTTCAGTTCAGGTGCTTTTAGGCCGTTTTCAAATTTCGTGTTTCCGACAAAAACGAAGGCTTCATCCCATAAATTTTCATCGATAAAAGTTTGCAGGGTCTTTGCGCCGCCTTCAATGATTACGGATTGAATTTCGTGATTGTATAAAATGGCACAAATTTGTTCGGCTAGATTTTTACTGAAATCAATCTGTTCAAAATGGGTGTTTTCGTTTACACTTTTATCGGGTGCTTTTTCAGTAAGAACAATCGTTTTTACGCTTCCGTCATATACATTATAATGAATAGGAATTTTCAAGGAGCGATCCAACACAATCCGAACCGGATTCAATCCAAACCAATTTCTGGCATTTAATTTCGGATTGTCATTCAAGGCCGTATGGGTTCCCACCAAAATCGCCTGTTCCTCGGCGCGCATTTTATGCACCAATTGTTGAGAATAGGTGTTTGAAATCCAGTTTGGTGATTTTTCCGAAGTTGAATCACGCAATTTATCTATAAATCCGTCTTGCGTTTCAGCCCATTTTAAAATGATAAACGGTCTCTTTTTGTTGTGAAAGGTGAAAAATCGTTTGTTTAAATTTAAACATTCTTGTTCCAAAACGCCAACAATGACGTTGCAGTCGTTATTTTCCAAATGCAAAATCCCTTTTCCGCTCACTTTACTGTTGGAATCCACACTGCCAATCACCACTTTTTTGATGCCGTTTTCCACAATTAAATTCGCGCATGGCGGCGTTTTTCCGTAATGCGAGCATGGCTCGAGATTCACATAAATGGTGGCATGTTTCAATAACGATTTGTCTTTAACCGAATTTATGGCATTGACTTCGGCGTGCGGTTCGCCAGCTTTTTGATGCCAACCCTCGCCTATTATTTTACCGTTAAAAACAATAACACTGCCAACCAGCGGATTTGGATAGGTAAAACCCAAGCCATTTTTCGCAAGTTCAATGCAGCGTTTTATATATTTTTCGTGTATATTCACCACACAAAAATAACATTTTAAAATGACTCCGAACAACTTTAAAATCAGAGAAATTCAATCTGATGACAACAAGAAAATAGCAAAAGTAATCCGTAAAATTTTGATTGAATTTGGCGTCCCAAAAGTGGGCACCGCTTATGCCGATAAAATTTTGGATACGTTGTATGAAGCGTATGACACCGAAAACGCCATTTATTATGTGATTGAAAAAGAAGGCAAAATTTTTGGCGGCGCAGGCATTAAACAATTGGATAATTACAATGGAAATGTTTGCGAATTGCAAAAAATGTATTTTTTGCCTGAAGCAAGAGGCATTGGTTTGGGAAGCAAGATGATGGAAACCTGTTTGCAAAAAGCGAAAGAATTCGGGTTTGAACAGTGTTATTTGGAAACCTTGCCTTATATGGAAGAGGCCCGAAAATTGTACCGCAAAGCCGGATTTAAAGATTTGGATGCGCCAATGGGCGATACCGGACATTATTCCTGCAATTTGTGGATGCTTAAAGATTTATAATGCTGATTCAAGAGTTTAAAAAATATTTTTTTTCGGAGCTTTCCAATGTCTATCCGGAAACTGAAATTCAATCTTTTTTCAATATTTTGATTGAATTTAAGTTGCATTTATCTCGGATTCAATTGGCGTTGGAACACAATTTTGAACTTGACCGTGACGATTTGGATTTTCTGCAAAACGCTTTGTTGAAATTAAAAAATCAGATTCCCGTTCAATATATTGTTGGGGAAACCGCATTTTACGGTTTCATGTTTAAAGTCGATAAAAATGTGCTGATTCCAAGACCGGAAACAGAAGAATTGGTGGAATGGATTGTTCAAAACCTGCCTATCGGCAGGCAGGATCACAAAAAAAGCGAATCTCTTAAAATTCTGGATATTGGCACAGGAAGTGGATGCATTGCTGTTTCTTTGGCTAAAAACTTGCCGAATGCAAAAGTTTCTGCTATCGATATTTCTGAGGAAGCTTTAAATGTTGCCAAAAATAACGCAGCAATGAACCAAGTGGCCATTGATTTTATACAGGCCGATATTTTAACAATTGAGAAATTGCCCGACACTTTTGATGTTATTGTCAGCAATCCGCCATACGTTCGTGAATCGGAAAAAGATTTAATGCAACAAAACGTGCTGTCCAACGAACCGCATATTGCCTTGTTTGTGGAGAATGAAAATCCGCTCTTATTTTACGACAAAATTGCCGAACTGGCCAAAAATCATCTGACGGAAAATGGGGTTTTGTATTTTGAAATCAACCAATATTTAGGTGCAGAAACTGTTGATTTGCTAAAAACAAAAGGTTTTAAGAATATTGAACTGAAAAAAGACATATACGGCGTTGACCGGATGGTGAAATGTTCTTTTTAAATTATTGGTTAAAAGTTATTGGTTATTTCCAGATTTTTATATTGTTAATCAATGTTAGCCGTCAGTGTAAAGCCAACCGCACATTCAAGCACATTTGGTTTTTGCCAACGCAACAAGTCCAAACAAAAAACCAAAAGAGCTTGAATTTTTCCACCGCAATTTAAAATTGTTTTGTATTTTTGTCAAAATCGTCAAGATTAAATTTTCAAGACAATGGAAGCAAATTTTGGAGAATATATCAGAAAGCTGAGAACCCAAAGCGGTTGGACTCTTACTCAACTAGGAGCGAAACTTGGGATTGACTCGGGGGCATTGAGTAAAATTGAGACAGGCAAGAAAGAATTTGACGAGGAACTTTTACCTAATCTTTCAGTCGCTTTTAATCTTGATTATGAAATGCTTAAATCAGAATTGATAAGTGAAAAAATTGCAAAAACACTCTATCAATACAAATGCAATGACAATGTTCTCACTCTTGCGGAGCAAAAAGTGAAGTACATCAGACAGAAAAATACAAAACAAACAACATTAAAGCTATAAACATTATGTACAACCAAACAGAATTAGAAACAATTTTAACTGTGGAAGAACCGCAAATGTTTATTGACTTTAGAACCAATAAACTAAAAACGTCGACAAACCCACAGAAAAACCTCAAAATCGTTTCACTATTTAGTGGTTGCGGAGGATTGGATTTAGGATTTTCGGGAAACTTTGATTTTCGGGACAGACATTTTGATAAAACCAAATTCAGAATTGAATATTCAAATGACATCGACCCTGCTGCTGAATACGTTTATAATGCAAATACTTCTTTTTTCAACAATCACGAATTGCATCGTGAAGACATTAAAGATGTGAACTTTGAGAATATTCCCGACTTTGACTTTTTGCTTGCAGGTTTTCCTTGTCAGCCATTTTCAAATGCAGGATTGAGAAAAGGTATCAATGATGAGAGAGGAAATCTATTTGAAGAATGTGAAAGATTACTTAAAGAAGGTTTGAAAAGAGAAAACAAACCCATTGGTTTTGTTTTTGAAAACGTAAAAGGTATTATGTCTTCCAAAATGGAAGATGGAACAAGTATTCCAGATGAAATTGTAAAACGTACAGAAAAATTAGGATTTAAAACTTGTTACAAACTTTTAAAAACAAGCAATTACGGAGTTCCTTCTAATCGTCAGCGATTAATAATTATCGGGATTAGAGAAGACCTTGGTTATTTTGATTTTAGTCTGTTAGACCAAATTGTAGCGGAATATAACTTACCTAATGAAACTGACAATCCTTATGACTTGTACCTTGGGTCTGCATTATGTGATATTCCTAGGAATGCTCCTCAAGCAAATGACTACTGGAAATATTCTCCAGGAGGTCAATATATGATAGATAAAATTGGACCTTGCGAAGATGGAAAAGAAGCATTAGCAAAATTCAAAAAGAAAATGCCGCTAAATAAAATTAGCCAATCAATTTCTAAAGGTAAGTCTTGGAAAAGTATGAACCCAGAAGATATGTCAGAGCGTTTTAGAAAAATTTGGGATAATCCTAAGAAATATCACGCACCTAATTTTTATCGAAGATTTGCATTAGGCGAAATTAATGGTACAATTACCGCTTCAGCTCAACCCGAGAATTGTGGCATTACTCATCCTTTTCAAGACAGAAGATTTACAATTAGAGAGATTGCAAGAATACAATCGTTTCCTGATAATTTTAATTTCCCTTACAAAACTATAGCAAATGCTTATAAAGTAATCGGCAATGCAGTACCTCCTGTATTTGCTTGGGTTATAGCCAAAGCCTTAGAAAAGCATTTAGAAAATGGGGCAGATTAATCATATTAAAGCATACATACTTGGATTATTGGTTGGAAGTGGAAAAATAGATGAAAATACTTTTGTTATTGACCTTCCATTCAAAAAATGGGGAATGGAACCTAAACGGATGAATATCATTGCCACGGATATTCTTACGAAGATTTGCCAATATTTCAATTCCTCATACAACTTCAATGTAACTTATGAAATTGGAAATGGCAAATGGTTGATTATGCCGATTGATAATTCTGATATTTCAAGTCTGAAAAACGACTTACAGTATTTAGGATTGCCGATTGGTGGATTTCTACTTTCATCCGCTGACTTATCAACCGCCAAATCAAAATTAACGGGCATAAATACAGCGAGTTTCTTATCTGGAATTTTTGATACGAGAGCAAGTTTGACATTGTCACATAGAAGATTTACAGATGATGCACCTGTTGTTTCTGTAGAAATTCCGGGAAGTACAAGAAATTTTAAATTGGTTGTACAGTTGTGTTCTTGGTTAACAGATTTAGGTTCAACAACTGACCAAATTCTATACAATCACCCAAATCAACATTCAGCATCTGACCCAGATTACAAGGGCTGGAAAAAAGGCTTTAAAATTCGGTTTTTGGTTCGTTCATTTCTTACACAATACTCCTTTGCGCTACAAGCCAAATCTATTGACGTAACAATAATTGAAAAGCACCAAAGAAAAGAAGAACAAATCCCTTGCATTTTGCGAAAGCTAAGAACACCAAGTCCTGTTTCAGTTCATACAGACCAAAATTCCGACGAATTGCCAATTGAAGTGAGAAACAAATTATTCTTTCACTATCATCATTTTTGTGCAGTTTTGGGTTGCCCTCATGCTCCTGTTGAGGAAATCGA
>JAUYUA010000078.1 GCA_030694935.1 Lutibacter sp.
AAACTGACATCAAACACTAAGCACACAGGAGTATTGCCGCAGAGCATGAAGATGAAATTTTTTTATCACTTAGCGTTGAGCAACTAAAATATTAAAATTACAAAAATCCTTATTTTTAGGGGTAGCTTTTTATTGACTTAATAATAAATAATAAAAATTAAAATACTGATAATCAGCACTTAAAATAATAAATCATAAACAGATGAAACGAGCCATAACAAATTTTGATACACAGCAGAATGATTAATGGCGACCAGCCGGCAGGCAGGCAGGCTGCATCTGTACCAATAAAAAATAAATAATAAACAGATGAAAAATGTAACACTGGGACTCAAAGAAAACTGGAAACAGTTTACATTGCTCGTAATCATTAATGGTTTTGTTGGCGGTATGGTGGGATTGGAACGTTCCATTCTTCCGCAAATTGCAGAACAGGAATTTGCCATTGCCGCCAAAACAGCTATTCTTTCCTTCATTATTGTTTTTGGGATTGTAAAAGCCATTACCAATTATTACACGGGAGCATTGGCCAATAAATACGGCAGAAAAAATTTATTGGTTGCCGGATGGCTTATTGCAATACCAATTCCTTTTATCTTAATGTATGCGCCAAACTGGAACTGGATTATAGCCGCCAATGTGCTTTTAGGAATAAATCAGGGTTTAACCTGGTCGAGCACGGTTGTTATGAAAATTGACCTTGTTGGCGAAAAGCAAAGAGGTTTTGCAATGGGACTCAATGAATTTGCAGGTTACCTTTCAGTTGCCATAATTGCATTTTTAACTGGTTGGATTGCCGGTAAATACGGCATCAGGCCCTATCCTTTTTACTTGGGGTTTGTTTTGGTGTTTTTTGGGCTCATTGGAAGTATTTTCTGGATTAAAGACACCAAACATCACGTTGCCAAAGAAACAACAACCAGCACCGTTCCCAAACTAAAAAATATTTTTTGGGATACCACGTGGAAAAATAAAAACTTAGGTTCAGTCACACAGGCCGGGTTAATTAACAATTTGAATGATGGAATGGTATGGGGAATATTCCCAATATTGCTGGCCAATAAAAATTTCACCTTAGAACAAATTGGTGTCATAGCCGCAATTTATCCTGGCGTTTGGGGACTTGGGCAGCTTTTTACAGGTAAAATGGCCGACAAATTTTGCAAAAAAGATATGCTCTTTACCGGAATGTTTTTACAGGCCATCGCATTGGTTTCATTTGTTTGGGCAAATACGATGTTCGAATATGCAGTGCTTTCATCGGTTTTGGGTTGGGGAACAGCCATGGTTTATCCAACATTTTTGGCAACAGTGGCAGAAAATACACATCCGCAGGATAGAGCAAAAAGCATCGGAATATTTCGACTTTGGAGAGATTTAGGCTATGCAATAGGCGCTATCTTAACAGGTATAATAGCAGATTTAATTAGCATCAATGCTTCAGTGCTTTTTATTGGCTTCCTTACTTTCCTATCTTCAATGATTATCTATTTCAGAATGAGATGCGGTGAGGGCACTTCTGTAAAAATATTACATTGGATTTTACGTAAATAACCTAATAAAATGAAAACACAAGACAACTGCATCACGCTTGATATTTTGAAACAAAGACTGAAAAGCAAAAACAAAATCATCATTATTGATGTAAGAAGCCTTGAAGAATACAACGAAAAGCACATCCCCAATGCCATCAATATTCCACTTGAAAAATTAGATGACGAAGCAAAAACTTTTGATAGAAATAAATTTTACATAACCGTTTGCGGCAAAGGCGGAAACCGCTCCGCTACAGGAGCAGAAAAATTAAATCAAATGAAGTTCAATGCCATTTGGCTTTGTGGCGGAACATTTGGTTGGTTCGAATAAAACATAGACCCTAAAGATTTTACCTATTTATTTGAAGTATATTTTCCTGCCAATTTGAATTTTTGGCAAGGAAATGTTTTCAAAAATTAATAAAAAACATCAAGAATTCAAATCGAAACTTTAATCATCAAAATTCCTCGAGGCTCTGCCTCGGGGTATAGAGGAAAGTTTGAAAACCTTAGGTTTTCATCAAACTAAAATTTGGCTTTCTTCCTATTGATACCTCGATGGCTCTGCCTCGGGGTAATTCATTTCTGAGTTTTAACCTGAATGAGTTCTAAACCCTGATTGATTCCTTTTTCCATAGCGGGCACGCCACGATCCATCCAAACTGGTTTTAAATCACCTTTTAAATAGTAATCAAAAAACTGCGCCATTCTGATATTGAAATCTTTGCGATTTTGATATTTTACAGGCCAGTGCGGTTCCTCATTATAATTTAAAAACCAAGAAGGTTTTCCCAACCTTCGCAAGGCTGTAAAAAATTCAATTCCTTGATACCAAGGCACATGACCATCGGCATCATTGTGCATAATTAACAATGGCGTATTTATTTTATCCATATTAAAAATGGGTGAATTTTCTGTATAACGGGCAGGATATTCCCAAGGAGTTCCACCAATTCTGCTTTGCGTATGCTCGTATTGAAACTGCCTGCTTAAACCTGTCCACCAACGAATTCCGCCATAAGCGCTTATCATATTTGCCACAGGCGCACCAGATTCCGCCGCCTTAAAAATATTGGTTTTAGTCACCAAATAAGCAATTTGGTATCCACCCCAACTATGGCCTTGCACACCAATATTATCTTTGTCTATAAATCCTTTTTCTATCAAGGAAGTGACTCCGGGAATAACACAATTGAAAGCACTTTCGCCAGGATAACCAATACGATAATGAATATCCGGATTGAAAATCACATATCCGCGACTTGCGTAAAAGCTATAATTGATGGAAGATCGACCGTAAGCAGGCGCTCTGTGGCTATTCAAATCATCGGAACTTTTTTCATAAAAATTGACCAATAGCGGGTATTTTTTATTTGGATCAAAATTTTCGGGCTTAATCAGCATTCCGGTAAGTTCGATTCCATCTAAGGAAATCCAATTTATCAACTCGGCAGTTCCCCAATTATAGTCGCTTTGCTGCGGATTTGCATTGCTCATTACAACAGGTTTTTTAAAATTTAAATCGGAATAAAGGATGTTTGGAAATTCCGTAAAAGATTCTCGGGTAAAAATTACTTTTTCACTATCTCTGGCTTTTACGGGCGTTGAATAACTGTAGGGTTCCATAAGAAGCTGTTCCCCTTTTAAAGTTTTAAAATTCAATTTATAATAACCAGAGAACTTATTAATTTCATTAAAATTGGTTAACAGCCAATCTTTGTCTGTTGAAATAAATCGTTCTTCATCATCCATTTTTGCATATCTGAAAACTGTTTTACCGACACGGCCATTGGTTAATTTCCTGCTTTGGCCATTTTCCGGATTAAATTCCCAAATATCATATCGGTCATAGATGATAATGGCTGCATCATTGGCGATCCAGCCCGCCAAACCATAAGAATTGGGATGGTCGGGAGAATCATTTAATTCATCATAAAAAACTTTGCCGGAAGTCAGTTTTTTTACCTTTTTTGAAGCTAAATGAACCGTAAACCACTCACGATCAATAGGATTGTATCCATAGGCATATTTTCCGTTAGGGCTCAACATCACGCGCCCGGCGATATTTTTTAATATTTCAGTGGTTTCACCAGTATTAATATTAACTACGGAATAATCCCTTGCATTTTGGCCAGTCCACTGACTTTCCAATTCATACGGCATGGATGCATTTACCAATGCAAACAGGGCATTTCCTTCATTTCCGATTTCAGCTTCCGGAAATTCAACAGTTGCCAACTGATATAATTTATCATTGTTTAAGTGAATTACCGTTTCAAAAGATTTCTTTAGATCATTTTTAAGTTGCAGTTCTTGCACGGTATATAATTGCGGTTCATTGTAGGTCCACACTTCAACATTTACAATTTCTTCGGCTAACAACATCGTATCTTTAACGATGGGCGGTTTTGCCAAGCCAAAATAAAGTTTGGTTTCATCTTTTGAAAAAGTGATTTTTCCATCGGCAGAAACCAAGTAATTTTTTGGTGCCGTAGTGTTGTCAACTTGTTTTTTTGCCAATTTATTCCCATCACGCCAAATATACAATTCATTAGGCCGCACCTGAACTTTTGTGGTATCTGCATCAACAATAAAACCTAAATTTTTGCCGGAATCACTAAAACTTAACTGCGCATATTTTGCCTTATCGCCTTTAAAAATATTGCTGATTTTGTTGCTCTCCAAATCGATGATATAAACCCCTTCACCCGAAGTTGAATCAACACCCGAAGTTGTGTAAGCCAAGCGTTTTCCCTCTTTTGCAAAAATAAAATCTTTCACAAATTTAACGGTGTCTTGCTTGCCTGAGTTAAGATTTCTGATAACCAAATGATAACCTGTATCTTTACCGACTTTTTTTATCTTTTTTACGGTTTTCGGCTTTATGCTGTCGGCTGTTTTACTTTCAGGTTTTTTCTTTTTGTCAACCTTTGCTTCATCTAACATATAAGCCACATAACCTTCCCTTTTTTCAGGAATTTTATAGGACTTCATATTGGCAATTTTAAGCAAAGATTTATCCTTTAAATTATAAATACCCAAGGTGTCTTTAGGGAGTTTTTCTTTGTCAATTTTTTTGCGTTGCAATGCTCTGATGCTGTCTTTAAAAGGCTTAACCGTAAAAATGGCAAACTTAGCATTGTGGGTAAATTTTCCTTCTTCACCTCTATGTTGTTCAAAAATTAGGTTGGCATTGGCATCTTTTATTTTTAAAA
The DNA here is from genome assembly GCA_030694935.1 of Lutibacter sp. Lineage (GTDB taxonomy): Bacteria > Bacteroidota > Bacteroidia > Flavobacteriales > Flavobacteriaceae > Lutibacter. The sequence goes on from JAUYUA010000078.1 coordinate 4,751, forward strand.
ATTGATCTTGCTCCCCTTTTTCCAAAGAATACATTATAAAATTTCCATCAGGAGAAATGGCTTTGTTCTTAATAGAATTCCAAATTTCAACATCGGCGTGGTCCAATATTTTTTTTTGTGCTGAAATTGTTAACGAAGCAAATAACAATAAAATTGATAAAAATGTTCTCATAAAATAAATTTTAAACCAAAAGATAAATATAGGTATTCAGATGAATATATTTAGTAAATAAAAATTATTTGAATTTTTTGCCATTGAACCCCATAATTTTGCGTTATATTTTAATGCTTTAAATTGCCTCTATATTTTACGCATACTATTTATTGTCAATTCTTAGATTGAACATCGGCAATTTTTCGTTGTCAAAAATCGCCAATTATATTTACAAAATCGGTGGTGAAATATGTCAAACTAAGGAACAGATCATTAAAAAAACACAATCTAAAATATTGATTTTTTAATTTCAGAAATATTGTCGATATTTATTCAGAATTTAATCATTAATTTTGGCTGGCATCAACATAAGGACGCCCTATTTTTAGTCGTTTTTATCCAAGATTAAAAAATTGCTGAAATTCCCTAATGTTAAAACTAATTAATTTGTGTTTTATGAAAAAAATAACGCTCCTTTTCCTTCTTTTGCTAAGCTTTTCAGGCCAAGCGCAAATGAAATCTGATGATGTAAAAACTTTTACTTTAAAAAACGGCATGAAGTTTTTGGTGGTGGAAGATTTCTCCATCCCAAACGCCAATATGTATTTGTTTTACAAGGTTGGAAGTCGCAACGAATATCAGGGAATAACAGGACTTTCGCACTTTTTTGAACATATGATGTTCAACGGAGCCAAAAAATATGGCCCAAAACAATTTGACCAAACGATGGAATTTAACGGCGGTGCCAACAATGCCTATACCACCAAAGATGTGACGGTTTACACCAACTGGTTCCCTGCATCGGCGATGGAAGTGATCTTTGATTTGGAAGGTGACCGAATTTCCAGCCTCAGCATTGACCCAAAAATTGTGGAAAGCGAAAGAGGCGTTGTTTTAAGCGAGCGAAGCACCGGACTTGAAAATTCGCCTTGGCGCCAGTTATCAGAAGCTGTGGAAGCCACTGCTTTTATAGAACATCCTTATCATTGGTCGGTTATTGGCTACGAAGATGATATGAAAAACTGGAAACAACAAGATTTAGAGCGTTATTTTAAAATGTATTATGCGCCCAACAATTGTGTGGTGGTTGTTTCTGGAGCCATCAAAATGGCTGAAGTTAAAAGATTGGCCGAAAAATATTTGGAACCAATTCCCGCACAACCCGAGCCTCCAAAAATAACCATTGCTGAACCGGCGCAAACTGGAGAACGAAGAATAACAGTCCAAAAAGAAGTCGCCACGCCTTATTTGATGTTGGCATATCATACGCCCGAAACCAAAAATGAAGATTATTACGCGTTGAATATCTTAAGCGCAGTACTTTCAAGAGGACAATCGTCGAGACTGTATTCAGAGCTGGTTAATAAGAAACAGTTAGCCACTTCAGTATTCACCGATTTTGGCGAGAGCTTTGACCCAAGTCTTTTCGGCATTTATGCCGTAGCGAATAAAGAGGTGAATCCCATAGATTTAGAAAACGCGATTTATGCTGAAATTGAAAAAATAAAAAATGAAGGCATCAGCGAAGTGGAACTTCAGAAAATAAAAAACCAGAAATTGATGGAGTTCTACAATCAGGTTGAAACCATCAACGGCAAATCGAACAATATAGGAACGTACGAAGTGTTTTTTGGCGATTATAAAAAAATGTTCCAAGCACCAGATAATTACAATAAAATTACGGTTGCAGATGTGCAAAACGTCGCCAAAAAATATTTTAAAAAGAGCAACAGAACAGTAGGAGTTTTAAAAACAAATACAGAAGACTAATTATATGAAACCAATCGCACAAAAACTCATCATTATCGGCCTGTTTTTTCTGACCGTTTCAAATATCACAGCACAAGGTTACAAATTGCCCGAATATACATCCTTCAAATTGCCAAATGGCCTAACTGTTTATTTGATGGAACAACACGATGTTCCTGTTATCAGTGTTTCAGCAGTTTTGCCAGCCGGCGCTATTTACGACCATGAAAAAGCCGGATTGGCCTTTTTAACCGCCAAAGCGCTTAAACATGGCACAAAAAATTATAGCAAATTAAAGCTGGATGAAGAAATTGACTTTATCGGCGCTTATATCGGTACTGATGCCTCGAAAGAATTTGCAAGTGTTTCTTCAAAATTTGCAGCAAAGGATAAAGACAAAATGCTGACAATTATTAAAGAAATAATGCTGGATCCTGTTTTTAACGCTGAAGAGTTTGAGAAGGAAAAAAGCAGGCTCTTGGTGGGCCTTGAACAGCAAAAAGAAAGTCCGAGAGCGGTAATAGGCAATTATTTCGACAAGCTTTTGTATGGCAATCACGTTTATGGAAATACCATACAAGGAGATCTTTCAAGTATCGGAAAATTAACCGTGGAAGATATAAAAACCTTCTACAACACAAATTACAAACCCAATCAGGCAGCCATCAGCATTGTTGGAGATTTTTCATCAAAAGAAATGAAAAGAAAATTAACTGCATTGTTTTCAAACTGGAAAAAAAGCGAAAATATAATTGAAATTCCAGCGCTAAAAAACATCGCTTCTCTATCTGAAAATAAAGTGCTGTTAATCAATAAAGACGATGCAAAAGAAACAACATTTTATATTGGCGCACCCGGCATAAGCAGAAACAATCCCGATTTTGTGGCTATTGAAGTGATAAACACCTTGTTTGGCGGCCGATTTACTTCGATGCTGAACGATGAACTGCGCGTAAATACCGGTTTAACTTACGGAGCCAACAGCCGATTTAATACCTTAAAAAATGGCGGTTCTTTTGTAATCAGCACTTTTACTGCCAGCAAAACTACCGAAGCCGCCATTGATAAATCGTTGGAGGTTTTAAACAAATTACACATAAACGGCATCGATGAAAAATCACTGACATCAGCCAAAAACTATGTAAAAGGACAGTTTCCGCCGCGTTATGAAACAACAAACCAGCTGGCGAACTTGCTTACACAAATGTTCTGGTACAATTTTGACGCCACTTTTATTGAAAATTTTGAAAAAAATGTTGACAGCTTAAATCTCGAAAAAGCCAACCAAATTATTGCGCAATATTTCCCAAAAAACAATTTTCAATTTGTGTTGGTAGGCAAAGCTGCCGACATCAAAAAAATTGCTGAAAAATATGGTGAAGTGACAGAAGTGAATATTAAGGACTGATCAAAAACAGATTTTTAGCATATAAATATTGAAAAATGGCGTTATTTTAAGGCGATTCAAAAAATACAGAAAGTTTGCATCTATGAAACCTGAAAAAAACCATTCAATATAATTAATTAAAATGTTGGTGAAAATTACTGATATTTTTACCCTTGAATTTTAAACCCAATAGAAAGATGAGCATTTCCTTTCAAAAACTGTTTTTTGCCATCTCAACAGTGATTGCAATTTTTGCAATTTTAATTTTGGCCAAGACCATACTTGTTCCTCTAGGTTTCGCTTTGCTTATTTCATTCATTCTTTACCCCTTGGCAAAAAAGCTGGAAATATGGGGAATCAATAGAATTTTGGCTACTTTTTTTTCTATGCTAATTATGACTTTAATTATTGGAGGCGGGATTTTCTTTTTTTTAACTCAAATCACCAATCTTCCAAATGAACTTTCCGATTTTCAGGATAAAATTATGGGGTTGCTTAGAGATATAATTATCTATATCAATAACCATTTCGATTTGGAAACAGATTTAGAGCAAGATTATATTATTGACCAATTAAAAGAATGGTTTAAAAACGTGGCCTTTCCTTTTGCTGAAAACACCTTTTACACCACCACAAGCTTTTTGGCCGGACTTTTGGCGACCATGGTTTATACTTTTCTGTTTTTAATTTACAGAACAGGATTAACCAAGGCATTTTGTGAGTTTTCTCCTGAAGACAAAAGAGAGGTTGCTTTAAATATGCTTAAAAAAGTGCAAAAAGTTGGCCAGAAATATTTGAGCGGAATGATTATTCTTATCATTATTTTAGGCTTGGCCAATAGCATCGGACTTTGGATTATTGGTGTTGACAGTCCGTTTCTTTTCGGATTTTTGGCCGCCGCAATGTCAATTATTCCTTATGTTGGCACAACTTTAGGCGCGAGTATTCCCGTTATGTATGCATTTATGTCGCACGATTCTTTGTGGATTCCATTTGCGGTTGCCGTGATGTTTTGGGCCATCCAATTAATCGAAAGCAACTTTTTGAGTCCGAAAGTAGTGGGAAGCAGTTTGCAAATCAATGCCTTGGCCGCCATTTTAAGTTTGCTTATTGGCGCTTCAGTGTGGGGAATTGCCGGGATGATTTTGTTCTTGCCTTTTGTTGCAATGTTAAAAGTAATTTGTGAAGAATTTGAATCTTTAAAACCCATTGCCTTATTAATTGGAAGCCAAGAAGATGACCATAAAGTGAAAAAAGAAAAATCAATAAAAAACCAATTGGTAAATTTAAAGAGCAAGTTGATAAAATTAAATAAGAAGCCTAAAAAATAGCAGAACTACACCCTTTTTGAAATTTTCCTCTGAAAAAATCCTTAATGAAAAACCTGCCGACAAATGGACAACCTTGAAATAAGAAAAGCAACCCAAAAAGATACAGAGTTACTATTAAATATTGGACGGCAAACCTTTTATGAAAAATTCACAGAAAACAATTCCGAAGAAAATATGCTTCAATATGCTGCAGAAGCCTATACTTTTGAAAAAATATTGAGTGAAGTTAACAACCCAAACTCTCAATTTTATTTAGCAACCATAAACAACCAAACTGTTGGCTATCTGAAAATCAATTTTAGGGAAGCCCAAACGGAATTACAAGATCCGCAAGCGCTCGAATTGGAACGCATTTATGTGCTAAAAGAATTTCAGGGCAAAAAAATTGGACAAATGCTTTTTGAAAAAACACTTGAACTCGCAAAAAAAGCAGCGGTTAATTATGTTTGGTTGGGCGTTTGGGAAGAAAATAAAAGCGCCATAAAATTTTATGAAAAAAATGGTTTGAAAGCCTTCAGCAAACATATTTTTATGCTGGGCAATGATCCGCAAACCGACATTATGATGAAAATTGAACTAAACAACGCTAAAACAATTTAAAAAAATAGGGGCATTTCTTCATAAATATTTATATTCCCCATAATTCCATTATATTTACCGCCAATTAAAGTCTTTTTAAAGCAGAAAACAATAAGAATAGCAAATGACCGATTTTTTTGAACATTTGATGCACGAATTTGAATTGCCGCTGGGAAATCCTGTGCTGATTTTTTCTCTTATCCTCCTTATTATTCTGCTCTCGCCTATTCTTCTTCGAAAATTAAATATTCCGGGAATTATAGGTTTAATTATTTCGGGAGTAATGATTGGTCCTCACGGTTTAAATATTCTGGAAAAAAATTCAGCAGTCGATTTATTTTCAACCATCGGTTTGCTTTATATTATGTTTATTGCCGGACTAGAATTGGACATGAACCAATTTAAGGCCAACAGAAACAAAAGTCTTTTATTTGGGTTTTTTACGTTTATTTTTCCTTTAAGTATTGGTTTCTCCGTATTTTACTATCTGCTGGATTATGGTTTTAATGCGTCACTGTTAACTGCAAGTATGTTTGCTTCACATACACTTATTGCTTATCCGATTGTGAGCAAATTTGGGATTTCCAAAAATCAAGCAGTCGCAATAACAGTTGGTGGAACAATTATTACTGATACCGCTGCCCTATTGATTCTTGCCGTTATTATGAGTAATAATCAAGGTCGCCTAAATCAGGACTTTTGGATTAAATTGGGAATCTCACTGGCCATTTTTTCTGCCATTATGTTTTTTGTGATTCCGAAAATAGCTGAATGGTTTTTCAGCAAACTGGAAAGTGAAAAACATTCACATTATATTTTTGTGCTTGCCGTTGTTTTCTTTGCGGCTTTTTTGGCACAAGTAGCCGGAGTTGAACCCATTATTGGCGCTTTCGTTGCCGGATTGGCTCTTAACAAATTGATTCCGCCTTCTTCGGCATTGATGAACAGAATCGAGTTTATTGGCAATTCTCTATTTATCCCGTTTTTTCTGATTTCAGTTGGAATGATTGTTGACATGAGCGTAATCCTAAAAGGTCCAGAAGCATTAATAATAGCTGTTGTCATGACGGTTGTCGCTATTTTCGGCAAATGGTTTGCCGCCTTGGTTACACAACTCGTGTTTAGGTATTCATCGGCACAACGCCAGCTTATTTTTGGGCTAAGCAACGCCCAGGCCGCGGCCACGCTTGCCGCTGTTTTGATAGGTTATAAAGCCGGAATACTGGATGAAAACATTCTGAATGGCTCTATAATAATGATACTGATCACCTGCATAATAGCATCCTTTGCAACGGAAAAAGCAGCCAAAAAAATTGTCATTGAAATGGATGGCAATCCATCTGAACTGAAAAAAGGAAATGAATTTAGCGATGAACATATTTTAATTCCAATCGCCAATATTGAAAGCATTGAAAAACTGCTTGAGTTTTCTATTTTCATCAGGGATAAAAAATCTGCCAATCCTATATCCATACTTTCCGTAGTTTCCAATAATGACGAAGCGGAAATAAACATTATGAAAGCAAGAACCAAGCTCGAAGCATTTGTGAGACAGGCGTCGGCTTCAGAAACAAAAGTAAATATTATTACCACCATAGACCATAACCGGGCAAGCGGCATAGCGCGTATTGCCAGGGAAATTATGGCCGATATTATTATTTTGGGTTGGCCACGCCGTGCCGCTTTAATAGATAAATTAATTGGCGAAAAAGTGGATAATATTTTAGACAACACCGATAAAACCACTTTTATTTGCCATTTTGAAAAACCTTTGGTGTTGCACAAACGAGTTGCCTTAGTAATCCCGCCTTTGGCTGAACATGAAAACGGATTTGAACAGTGGTTTACAAAAATGTCGAGACTAGCACAAGAGCTCAGTATTTCTATCTTGTTATGCAGTAACGAAACAACCAGAAATTCAGTGACTAAACTGATGAAAAAAGCGAAATTAACAGCAGCAATTGTCCCTTATTTGTTTGAAGAATGGGACGACTTTTTTGTGTTGTCAAAAGTCTTCAACCAAGATGATTTGATAGTGCTGGTTTGTGCAAGAAAGGGCGCAGCTTCGCATATGAACGTACTCGAAAATCTTCCCACAAAACTCGAAAAACACTTTGAAACAAACAGCAGAATCATCATTTATCCGCAGCAATACAATCAACTCTATTGTGAAGTAAGATATGATGACATAACTCCAGATCCATTGCGCAAAGGAATTGAAGCCGCACAAAAAATTGGCCGAGGCATAGGAAACATCTTTAAAAAAGATGGCCAGGAATAATTCATAAAACAAAGCGATTAAATATATTTGCAAACAATTTACCGCATAACAAAGCAAACAAACCCACTTAAAAACAAATAACATTGACACACCAATAGCAGAGAAATAAGGACAAAATAATGAAATTAAAAGACATATCACCTTTAAAAAAACAGCTGGTAAAATTCACGCTCATCGGTCTTTTGGCTGTTTCGGTAGATTTATTGTGCTATTTTATCCTGCTAAACACGCTTCCCGAAAAACTTTTCCAAGCAGTTGGCAATGAAGCCCTTTCCAAAAGCATTTCTTTTATGTGCGGTATGACCGTAACGTACTTTCTTAACAAATTTTGGACCTGGAAAAAGAAGGACCGCTCCCACAAAAGAATGGTGAAGTTTGTGGTTTTATACGGCATCGCATTGCTTATAAACGTGGGCACAAACTCGGCATTGTTGTATATTTTGCACCAATATAGAAGTTTCGTCGATTTGCCCTTCAAATACCTCATCGCCTTTGTTGGCGCCTCCGGCCTCAGTGCATCGTTTAGTTTTATGGGACAAAAATTTTGGGTTTTTAAAAGTTCCGATACCATTATTGTGCATTAAATACTGTTGGGACTGCCGACCTTTTTGGTGGGCCTGCCGACCTTTTTGGTGGGCGTTTCCCGCCAGCTGGCAGGCCTGCCGGCAGGCAGGTCAGGCTATCACTACTCGCTTTTTTTAGTTGCGAAAAGCAACAAAAAAAGAGCTCAAACATACCGTTCTATCCTTAACGCAACCTGAATTACAAATTACGTCCCGATAGCTATCGGGATTTTACATTACGAATTATTCTCCATATTTCTCTGTGATTCTTAGTATTTTCTTTGTGAATTTCTTTGCAATAATTATTTCACCATTTACACTAAGGCAAAAATGAGATACACAGAGCACTGCGAAATAGCTGATTTTAAAACCTATTAAATTTATATTTGTTAAACCTTTGGGTTTCCATAATTATTGGTGAAAATTTTCCAGCAAAGCAATTTCTTAGACCAAGCTAATAGGTTTTCAAAATGGGTTTGGTTAACCAAGTTTAGATGAAACTTACATTTTGTGATGCTAAAAACAAATTTAAATTTTGAAAATTGTAACTTATAAGTTACACTTGTTTAAATAAAAAAAGTAAGGGAAGTAATTGCGTACAAAAGTCATTTTGAAGATTTTCTATTTGAACAACCCATTAAAGTTCAAGATAAGATCTACAAAGTGATTGAAATAATAGAAACGTACGAAAGAATTCCTTCAACTTATCTCAAAATAATTGTTGGTGCTAATGGACTTTACGAAGCAAGAATTAAATTAGGCACGAATATATGGCGCATGTTTTGCTACTTTGACAAAGGAAAACTTGTAATTTTATTAAATGGGTTTACAAAAAAATCGCAGAAAACTCCAAAAAAGAAATTGAAAAAGCCATTAATTTAATGAACTCATATTATGAAGACAAAAACAAACAAAATGGAAACTAAAAGTTGGAAAAAAATCAAAGATTCTGTTTACGGAAAAAAAGGGACTGAACGCAGAGATGAGCTCGATAGAGATTTTGAATCATTTAAGATTGGACTTTTATTACGAAAAGCAAGAGAAGAAAAAAAACTAACTCAAGAACAACTTGGTAATTTAGTTGATAAAAAACGAACTTACATTTCTCGCGTCGAGAATGATGGAAGTAATCTTACATTAAAAACGCTTTACGATATCGTGGAAAAAGGGCTTGGAGGAAAAGTAAAAATTTCTATTGAAGTCTGAAAAAAGTGAATTATAAACAAAAAAACCGGGCAAAATGCCCGGTTTTTTCATAAATATATTTGTTGTTTTAGCTTAACGCTTCTTTAATTCTTTTAATCGCTTCACGCAAATTAGCTTCTGAGGCGGCATAAGAAATTCTGATGCATGTTGGTGCGCCAAAAGCATCGCCGGTTACGGTTGCAACATTGGCTTCTGCCAATAAAAACATAGCAAAATCGGCGGCATTTTCAATTTTATAACCTTTAATTTCTTTTCCGAAGAAAGCCGAAACATCAGGAAAAACATAAAAAGCGCCTCCAGGTACATTTAATTTAAATCCGTCAATTTCACGAATCAAATCAATCACAATATCTCTGCGGTTGTGAAATTCATCAACCATATATTTAATTTTTGAAACTGGCGCCTGCAACGCTGCAATGGTTGCACGTTGTGCAATGCTGTTGGCTCCAGAAGTAATTTGTCCTTGCATTTTTGTGCAGGCTTTCGCAATCCATTCCGGTGCGCCAATGTAACCAATGCGCCAGCCGGTCATAGCAAATGCCTTTGCAACACCGTTAACTGTGATGGTTCTGTCGAACATACTTGGGATTTCGGCAAAACTAAAATTAGGCTCTCCGTAATTGATATGTTCGTAGATTTCATCAGAAAGAATGTAAATATTCGGGTGCTTTTCCAATACTTTTGCAAAAGCCCTATATTCCGCTTCACTGTAAATGGTGCCGCTCGGATTGTTTGGAGAGTTGAAAAACACCATTTTAGTTTTTGGCGTAATGGCAGCTTCCAACTGTGCCGGCGTAATTTTAAAATCAGCTTCAACGGTTGATGGAATTTCAACATACGTAGCTTCAGCCAATATGGAAATGGCCGAATAGCTCACCCAATATGGCGCAGGCAACAACACCTCATCACCCGGATTTAACAAAACCATCGCCACGTTGGCAATTGATTGTTTTGCGCCGGTAGAAACCACAATTTGATTGGGCTGGTACGTTAAATTATTGTCGCGTTTAAATTTTTCGCAAATCGCCTTTTTTAAATCCACATAACCATCAACCGGACTGTAAAAACTGTAATTGTCGTGAATGGCCTGGATTGCGGCTTCTTTAATAAAATCGGGTGTGTTAAAGTCGGGTTCCCCTAAACTTAAACTGATAATGTCTTTTCCCAGTTCTTTTAGTTCTCTGGCTTTTGCAGCCATGGCTAAAGTTTCTGAAACCGGTAAATTGTTAATTCTGTCTGAAAGTTGGTTGGTCATAAAATAAAAATTTATGCGTACGCAGGCTTTGCGCCCATCGTTTTTAATTGATTAAAATGTTCTAAAATTGCTTTATGAAAGGTTTTATATTCGTTGTACGGCAAATTAAATTCCAAAGCCGTTTCTTTTACAATTTTAGCTAATTTTTCGTAATGAATATGCGAAATATGCGGAAAAATATGGTGTTCAACCTGATGGTTTAATCCCCCAGTGTACCAAGAAATAAATTTATTGTCAGGCGCAAAATTGGCGGTGGTGTATAATTGATGCACTGCCCAAGTGTGTTCTAAATTGCCTTCTTTATCTGGCAAAGGCATTTCTGCCATAGGCACAATGTGCGCCAATTGGAACACTATGCTTAATATGATTCCTGCGGTATAATGCATCACAAAAAATCCGATCAACACTTTCCACCAGGCAATATCCAACACCAATAAAGGCAAAACAATCCACAGTAAATAATAAATGATTTTGGTTACAATTAAAGTGGTCCATTCCGCGACTGGATTTGGGAATTTTCCATACGAAAGTTTTCGTTTTAAATACTTGTGCATTTGTCTAAAATCGGTGGTGATTGCCCAATTTATGGTTAACAGTCCGTATAAAAGGAAGGAATAATATTTTTGAAATTGATGTATTTTCAGCCATTTTGTGTTTTTGTTAAAACGGATAATTCTGCCTGCATCAATATCCTCATCAAATCCGGGAATATTGGTAAAAGTGTGGTGCAAAACATTGTGCTGCACTTTCCAGTTGTAAACGTTTCCGGCCAAAATGTACATACTGCTTCCCATAACTTTATTGACCCACTTTTTGTTCGAAAATGACTCATGGTTGCTGTCGTGCATCACATTCATTCCAACACCTGCCATCCCAATTCCAATCACAACGGTTAATAAAAGCAATGCCAATTGTGGCATTGAAACTGTTAAAATAACAATTAATGGCGCTAAAAAAAGACCAAACATAATAACAGCTTTGGTGTATAATTTCCAATTGCCGGTGCGTTTTAGCTCATTTTCTTTAAAATAGGCATTCACCCTTTTGTTGAGTGTCTTGAAAAAAATTGCTTTTTCTGTGCGAGAAAAGCTGATGGTATTGCTTGTCATAATAATATGTGTAAATCAATACATTACAGCGCCAAAATTACGCCATAAATGTTTCGTTAAATAACTTTTGTGAAAAATATAACATTTTTTTAAAAGATGTTAATTTAATTTAGGAAACCGTAATTTTGCGCACACAATACAGCAAATATATATGGATCTCATTTTAAAATATTTCCCCGATTTATCGGAAAACCAACAAGCCCAGTTTTCAAAATTAAGTGAATTATATGCTTTTTGGAATGCCCAAATCAATGTGATTTCAAGAAAAGACATTGATGAATTGCAAGTTCGTCACGTATTGCATTCCCTGGGAATTGCGAAAGTGCAGCCGTTTAAACCCGGATCGCGAATTTTGGATGTGGGAACAGGCGGCGGTTTTCCCGGAATCCCGTTGGCGATCTTGTATCCTGAAACCCAATTTCATTTGGTGGATTCCATCGGAAAAAAAATTAAAGTGGTAAAGGAAGTTACCGCTGCATTGGATTTAAAAAATGTGAAGGCTGATGCAATAAGGGCTGAAGAAGTAAAGGGGGAATTCGATTTTATTGTGAGCCGAGCGGTTACCAATATGGATGAATTTGTAAAATGGACCAAAAGTAAAATCGCCAAAAAACAACAACACGAACTAAAAAACGGAATCTTGTATTTAAAAGGCGGCGATTTAACCGAAGAATTGCAAAATTTCCCAACTGCAAAGCTGTTTGATTTAACCGATTATTTTGAAGAGGCATTTTTTGAAACCAAAAAAGTGGTGCATATTGCTTTAAAAAAGAAGTAAAACCAATAAGATTATCGGTGGTATTACTGCCATTCTTAACACCTTTTTTTTGTCACCATTTAGGTTGAGATTAATTCGTTGTAATGAATTTTTATCGTACAACAAATGTATTAAATATTAAAACAATGTTTTAAATTTTTTCCAATTGGCATAAATTAACACCACATTTAAAATGGCGACAACCGCACCCGCCGCAATTGAGGCAGGAGCAAGCATTATATGAAACAAGAGAATGTTTACCGATATGATTGCAGCTAAAATTAAGGCAAGACCTGTCCATTTATTGGTTAATAACAACGCCCCGGCAACAATTTCTGTTATGGCAACCATAGGAAACATATAGCCGGTTGCAAATAATGCCCCCATAAAATCGGCGGGCGCACCTTCCGTAGGTGGTGCAGGCATAAATTGAAAAAATTTGTTCGCGCCAAACACAAGCAAAATCAATCCCAGCAAAAGGCGCAACACCATTGTTAATTTTGAATTCATCATAAATCAGTTTTAGTTAATAACTGGTTAATTAAGTCGTTAATGTACAAATTTTCTTACACTTGTAACATAAGTTACGCCAATTTTGAAAGAATTGTGCTCAATTTGCAGTCTGGCAGAATGGCACAAAAATTGCTGAATTATAACTATTAAATTTAAAAAAATGACAGAATTATTGACAAAAGAAACTTTTTTAGAAAAGGTTTTTAATTTCGAAAAAAATAAAGATTGGAAATTTGAAGGTGACGTTCCTTGCATTATTGATTTTTATGCAGATTGGTGTGGGCCATGTAAAATGGTGGCGCCGGTTTTAGAAGAATTAAGCAATGAATATGAAGGAAAATTAAACATTTATAAAGTAGATACCGAAGTTGAGCAGGAATTGGCTGCGGCATTTGGCATCAGAAGCATTCCTTCTATGTTGTTTGTTCCAAAAAATGAGGCACCGCAAATGGCGCAGGGAGCAATGCCAAAGCACGATTTGGTGAAAATTATTGCTGATGTTTTAAAGGTTTCAAAATAAATCCCAAAAAACCCCAAAAGGAAAGCCGCAAATTTTGCGGCTTTTTTGGTTTTGTTAATGCGTTTAATAGTTTATAAGCTAAAAGTTGAAAGGTTTAAAGTCTCTAATCTCTACTCTCTATTCTCTTTTCTATTTTATTACCTTTACTTTAGCATAAAATTTGCGTAAGCTAATTACAAATCTAAATTTCATCGAAATAAAACATAAATGAATATGAAAAAAGCATTAAAAATTATTGGAATCATTTTATTGGTTTTTGCGCTGCTTCTTGTGGCTACGCCTTATATTTTTAAGGGAAAAATCAAGGAATTGGTGCTAAAATCCATCAATAAAAATGTTGATGCGGTGGTGGCTTTTGAGGATGTTGATTTGAGTTTGTTCAAAAATTTTCCGAAAGCAACGGTTGTAATTGATGATTTAAGCATTATTAACAAGGCTCCTTTTGAAAATGACACCTTATTTTATTCTGAAACTTTTACCCTTAAAATGAGTGTTAAAGAACTTTTTAAAGGAAAAGGAGAACCTATGAGCATTGAGGCTTTTAGCAGTGAAAATGCCAATGTGAATATTATTTACAATAAAGACGGCTTGTCGAATTATGACATTGCCTTAAAAGACAAAGACGAAAAAGACAGCGCTAAAAATGAAGAGTTCGCGCTGAATTTTCAGAATTATACCATTAAAAATCTTCATTTTACTTATTTTGATGAAGCCTCTAAAATGAGCGTAATTTTGGACAGCATCAATCACGAAGGCAGTGGCGATTTTAAAAATAAAATATTGGATTTAAAAACCAAATCTACCGCCAAGCTGGCTGTTTCCATTGATAAAACAAACTATTTAAAAAATGTGGCATTGTCGCTTGATGCCGTTTTGGGATTGGATTTGGAAAATTTTAAATATACGTTCAAAGAAAATGAAGCTTTGGTTAATTTGCTGCCAATTGCTTTTGACGGATTTATTCAGATGAAAGACGAAGGCCAAATTTATGATATGAAATTTAAAACGCCTGTCTCCTCTTTTAAAAACTTTTTGGGATTGATTCCCCAAATGTATTCAGGAAAGTTGGACGGTGTAAAAACATCTGGTGATTTTAAGGTTAACGGTGTTGTAAAAGGAACTTATTCCGATACCACAATTCCTTCTTTTGATGTTGAAATTGCTTCAAACAATGCGTCTTTTCAATATCCGAATTTGCCAAAATCGGTAAAAAATATTGTGATTGATTCCCGAATTGTAAACAAAACAGGAATATTTAATGATACGTATGTAAATCTGGATAAGTTGTCTTTTACCATTGACCAAGACGTGTTTAACGCGAAAGCCACCATTCAAAATATTGCTGAAAATCCGTTGATTAATGCCGAAATAAAAGGGATTGTGAATTTGGCGAATGTAGCCAAAGCGTATCCCGTAAAATTGGAAAAACCGTTAACCGGTATTTTAAAAGCTGATGTGGTAACGCGTTTTGATATGAAATCGGTTGAAGAAAGTAAATATCAAAATATTCAAAATTCGGGAACCATTACGGTAACCGATTTTAATTATGAAAGTGATGAAATGGCAAAACCATTTAAAATTAAACAAGCAGCCATCGCCTTCAATCCAAAGGATATTCGTTTGAATAAATTTGATGGAGAAACCGGAAATTCCGATTTTCAGGTGACAGGTAATTTGGATAATTTTTACGGATTTATTTTTAAAAATCAGGTGTTGAAAGGAAATTTCAACTTAGTTTCCCGTCAATTTGAAGTGGCTGATTTTATGGAAACCAAAACCGATACCTCCGCAACTAAAACAACCAAAGAAGCCTTAAAAATTCCTTCATTTTTAGAGGTGACCATCGCTGCCAAAGCTACAACGGTGGTTTACGACAATTTGAATTTGAAAGAAGTTTCGGGAAATTTGGCCATTAAAGATGAAGCCGTGACATTAAGCAATTTAAAAATGGATGTTTTTGGCGGACAAATAGCCTTGAGCGGAATGGTTTCAACCAAAGAAAAAACACCAAAATTCAATATGGATTTGGGATTAAATGGTTTGAATATCTCTGAATCTTTTACGCAACTTGCGATGTTAAAATCCATTGCGCCAATTGCCAATGCAGTGCTGGGAAAATTAAACTCTACCATCAAATTATCTGGAAATTTATCCGAGAATATGACACCCGACCTTAAATCAATTACAGGAAACTTGATAGGGCAATTGTTGGGCTCTAAATTAAGTCCGGCCAATTCACCGCTGCTGAGTTCTTTAGCCTCAAACGTGAAATTTATAGATCTCGAAAAGTTAAATTTGGACAAACTAAAAATGATTCTGTCTTTTAAAGACGGAAAGGTTCAAATTAATCCTTTTACGCTTAATTACCAAGATATCAACATTGAAGTTTCAGGTTCTCACGGTTTCGACCAAAGTATGGCTTACAACTTAAAATTTGATGTTCCCGTAAAATATTTGGGCAATGAAGTTAATAATATGCTCACAAAATTAACGCCTGCCGATGCGGCAAAAATTCAAAATTTTCCCATAAATGCGAATTTAACCGGCAGTTTTACGAGTCCAAAAGTTTCAACCGACCTGCAACAAGCCACCACACATGTAGTTACGCAATTGGTTGATCTGCAAAAAGGGAAACTCATCAATCAGGCAACTGCGGCTTTAGGCAACTTAATTCCCGGAAATACCAAAGCCGATACCTCAAAAACAAAAAGCGCTGACAGCTTAAAAACAACAACGCCAATTAAAACCATTGAAAAAGCGAAAGATAGCCTTGTTCAAAATGCTTTGAAGAATTTGTTTAAAAAGAAGCAATAACTTCAATTTTTCTTTCAGAATATTATTTAGCAACTAATTATAATTCAGGGAATTTTATAAAAATTTAAAAAAAATTTACGCTTATTGTTAATTTTTCATAAAAAAAAGTATATTTGAACTCAACCTTTAAATACTACATAAATTATGAAAAAAACAAATTTTATGCAATTTGCATTTTTTGGAACAGCAATTTTGTTATTTGCAGCTTGTTCTAATGAAGAATCTATTGATGTAAATAGTTCCGCTATTGATCAAAATGAAGTTGTTGCACAACAAAGTCAGGTCATTGAAGGCTCTTATATTGTGGTCTTTGACACAAAAATTACAGGAGATCTTGGTAAAAAATTCGGAAACGATTACAAAGCGGCAAAACAAGCTGTTGTAAGCGAAGCAAAAAAAATGTTTTCTGAAAACTCCATTGTTGATTTTGAAATTAAGCATAGTTATGGTAGGGTATTGAACGGTGTTGCCGCCAAATTATCCAAAGCGGATGCTGAAAAATTATCAAAAGATAAAAGAGTAAAATACATCGAAGAAGATCAATTGGTAGCTTTGGCTCCAGGAGGAAAACCAGGCGGAGGAGGTTCTACAGTTCAAGAAACACCTTGGGGAATTTCACGTGTTAATGGCGTATCAAGTTATATTGGAAGCAATGTTGCTTGGGTTATTGACACTGGCATCGATTTAGATCACCCAGATTTAAATGTAAATGCCGCCAGAGGTTTTAATGCTTTTACTACAGGACGAGATGCAGGTGCTCCGGATGATGGAAACGGACATGGTTCACACGTAGCGGGCACAATTGGTGCTTTAAATAATACCATTGGCGTTATAGGAGTGGCTCCCGGAGCTACGGTAATCCCAATAAAAGTTTTAGACAGCCGCGGAAGCGGATCTTATTCTGGTGTTATTGCCGGCGTAGATTTTGTTGCTGCGAATGGAAGTATTGGCGATGTTGCAAATATGAGTTTGGGAGGTCCAATATCCCAAGCTTTAGATGATGCAGTTCTTGCCGCTTCAAATAAAGGAATTAAATTTGCCTTGGCAGCAGGAAACTCAAGCACAGATGCGAATACTTCATCTCCTGCTCGAGTTAATGGCACATATATTTATACGATTTCAGCAATGAGTATTGGGGACAACTGGGCATCATTCTCTAATTTTGGAAATCCGCCAGTTGATTTCTGCGCGCCAGGAGTTTCCATAAAATCTACTTGGAAAGACGGAGGTTATAACACCATTAGCGGAACTTCTATGGCTTCGCCTCACGCAGCCGGTGTATTACTTTTAGGTAATGCTTCTTTTAGTGGCACTGTTAATAATGATCCTGACGGAACAGCTGATAAAATTATTGTTCACTTAAATTAATTAAAAAAAATACTAAAAAAGGGAGCTTCGAAGCTCCCTTTTTTGAACAAAATATAGTTTGTTATAAATCTAAAATGCCAAAAGTTTGTGTATAAGGAGCATCAATGCCAATAATATCAAATTTTGGAATTATTCCTTTTTTCAGCAACCTTAATGTATTTTTGGATCTGCCATCAGAAGTTACAAAATGGCTAACAGACTTGTCTAAATCCGCTTGGGCAAAAAGTTTTGAATCATTTGGTATGATGGCTCTTGGAAATAATTTTTCTAAACTAATTTTATTTTCAATAAAAATTATCTTTGCAAATTCTCCTGTTCTTTCAGCTTCTTTCATGTTAAATGGAACAATTTGGACATTGTTGAGTGGCAAATCATCTAATTTTCCGAGTACACAATACTCCGCGATTGAAATTGTAGAAACTTTAAGGGTTATTTCATTTTCTAAGAAATATTTAAAATAACCAACCGCATTTTTGTGAAGTGGGTCTTCATCATTTAAAAGTCTAATGAAAAAGCTTGTGTCGAGAAGAACGCTATGCTTCATAACCTCCTCTTAAATTTAATAACCATTCATCAGCATTAATTTCTTTCCAATTCTTTTTGGCTTTAGAAATAAGGCTATTTAAATACTCGCTGTCAAATTTAGGATTGTAATTAATTAACTCTAAAAGTTTCAACGATTTTGTGTCAACTTCGCCAGTTTCAATATTTTGTTTTCCATTTGCCCTAACCCCAAACTTTTTATACAACAAATTTTCTTCTCTTTGTTTTAAAAATTCTTCTCCTGTTTCAATAGATAAATATCCGTAATCTTCAGTATCAAGATGAATGTTTGCTTTGCTTTTGCCACCAGCATCTTTTAAAATTCCATAAAAGTACAATTCAGCATCAACCCAAATATTCTCTGTTCTGAAAAATTTGGTTGAAGGATTTATAATTAATTCGAAATCTTCTTTTAAAGAAGTCTTAATTTGGAATTCATAATTTTTCTGAAGAGATAAATATTGAATATTTTCTATAGCGCGGGCAGTTTTTAATTCTAAGAAATCAATGGCGTTTTTTGCTTGAATTTCTAATAAAACAGCGCTAAATCCGATGATAGTTTGAATGGTTGTTTTAAAAATATGTCTTACAGAGCCTTCTTTGATATTGTAGGTTATAATTGGTCTGTCTTTTTTATTGTTTGGGTACAATAAATCTTCAACATTTTGCAAAATCGATGCAATATGTTTAATATCGTAGTTTTCAGGACTTAACTCTTCATTACCAAATTTACCAACTACACGGATTTCTATGTCTCCTATTTTTTCCATCCAAACAAAGATACAAATATTTACAACTTTTTCATTATTTTGTTTTTTAGCAGATAAATG
This sequence comes from Lutibacter sp., assembly GCA_030694935.1. Taxonomy (GTDB): domain Bacteria; phylum Bacteroidota; class Bacteroidia; order Flavobacteriales; family Flavobacteriaceae; genus Lutibacter. Next base: position 23,710 of record JAUYUA010000078.1, read on the forward strand.
ACCAAAAATGTAAAATCTACTAAAAAATAGTAGATTTTATGAAATAAATTTTTTGCGGCGGATAAAATAAAATACACTAAACCAATTTATTCGCTATCAAATATTCAGCAATTTGAATGGTGTTTGTTGCGGCGCCTTTTCTAAGATTATCGGCCACAATCCACATATTTAAAGTGTTTGGCTGAGATTCGTCTCTTCTTATTCTGCCTACAAAAACTTCATCTTTATTGTGGGCGTAAATTGGCATTGGATACGTATTTGTGTCTAAATTGTCCTGCACAATCACGCCTGGAGTTTCGCTTAACAACTTGCGTACTTCGCCCAAATCAAAATCCTTTTCAAACTGAACGTTCACGGCTTCTGAATGTCCGCCCGAAGTTGGAATACGAACTGCCGTTGCGGTAACGGTAAAAGAATCGTCATTTAATATTTTCTTTGGTTCTTTCACCAATTTCATTTCTTCTTTGGTGTAGCCATTTTCTAAAAACACATCACACTGCGGAATGGCATTTCTGTTAATTGGATAATGATAAGCCATTTCACCTTTGATGCCTTTCGACTCATTTTCCAGTTGTTGCACCGCTTTTACGCCGGTTCCGGAAACAGATTGGTAAGTTGAAATTACCACACGTTTCATATTGTATTTTTTGTGCAAAGGCGCCAAAGCCATCACCAATTGAATGGTTGAACAGTTTGGATTTGCAATAATTTTATCAGCTTTTGTTAACACATCGCCATTAATTTCAGGAACCACCAATTTTTTGGTTGGATCCATTCTCCAGGCAGAAGAATTGTCCACAACCGTAGTGCCAACTTCCGCAAATTTTGGGGCCCACAATTCAGAAGTGGTTCCGCCAGCAGAAAATAATGCGATATCCGGACGTGCATTCACAGCGTCTTGCATCCCGATAAGGGTATAGTTTTTTCCTCTATATTCCATTTGCTTCCCAACAGAACGTTCTGAAGCAACCAACAATAATTCGGTAATTGGGAAATTTCTTTCCGCCAACACTTGTAACATCACGTTTCCTACCATTCCGGTAGCGCCTACTACAGCTACTTTCATCTGTTTAAATTTTATTTTTTAGTTGGAACAGATTGCTGCCTGCCTGCCGGCAGGTAGGTTCGCCATTAATAATTCCTTTGTATCTCAAAATTTGTTTTGCTCGTTTCATCTGTTTAAATTTTATTTTTTAGTTGGAACAGATGCTGTTCGCCATTAATCATTCTTTTGTAAATCAAAATTTGTTGGGCTCGTTTCATCTAATTATTTTTTAATTTTTATACTGATGCAAATTTTATAAAAAAATGTAAGAAACAAGCACTAATTTATTGAAAATTAACAGATAAATATTTTTCTGTTAAAAAAATGATAAAAGAGTTGTAACCGAAATAGTTATTATAAAAAATGTAATTTTGCAAAAAATCAAAAACAAATGACTACTACAGGAAAAATAGAATTGATGGCTCCCGCCGGAAGTTTTGAATCGTTGCAGGCCGCATTGGACAATGGCGCCGATTCAATTTACTTTGGTGTTGAGCAACTTAATATGCGCGCAAGGGCTTCCATAAACTTTACGATGGATGATTTAAAAGAAATTTCGGCGCGTTGCAAAGCAAAAAATGTCAGAACCTACCTTACTTTAAATACCATTATTTACGACCACGATTTATCTGTGGTAAAAACCTTACTTCAAAAAGCAAAAGAGGCCGATATTACTGCGGTTATCGCAATGGATCAAGCAGTTATTGCTTCAGCAAGAGCCATTGGAATGGAAGTTCATATTTCAACCCAAATAAATGTCACCAATATTGAAACGGTGAAATTTTATGCCATGTTTGCCGATACGATGGTGTTGAGCCGCGAATTGAGCTTGCGTCAGGTGAAGAAAATTACCGAGCAAATTGTAAAAGATGATGTGCGCGGACCTTCGGGAAATTTATTGGAAATTGAAATTTTTGGACACGGAGCGCTATGTATGGCGGTTTCAGGAAAATGTTATATGAGTTTGCATTCTTCAAATTCTTCAGCAAACAGAGGCGCCTGCAAACAAAATTGCCGAAAAAAATATACGGTAATCGATCAGGAAACCGGATTTGAAATGGAATTGGACAATGAATATATTATGTCTCCAAAAGATTTGTGCACCATCGATTTTTTGGATCAAATTGAAGACGCCGGCGTAAAAGTGTTGAAAATTGAAGGCCGTGGAAGAGCTCCCGAATATGTGGCGAATGTAATTAAATGTTACCGAGATGCTATTGACAGTATTGAAGCGGGAACTTACAGCAAGGAAAAAGTGATTTCCTGGATGCTGGATTTGGAAAAAGTGTACAATCGCGGATTTTGGAGCGGTTATTATTTGGGACAAAAATTGGGGGAATGGAGCAACGGTTCAGGAAGTCACGCCACTCAAAAAAAGGTGTATGTTGGCAAGGGAATGCATTATTTCCCAAAAACAAACATTGCCGAATTTAAAATTGAAGCATACGAAATTGCCATTGGCGACACCATTTTAATTACAGGTCCAACAACCGGTGCCAAAGAAATGGAAATTACCCAAATGTTCATCAATGATGTTGCGGGAGAAAAAGCCCAAAAAGGAGATTCCTGCACTTTTAAAATCGATTTTAGAATTCGTCCTTCAGATAAATTGTACAAAATTGTCCCTATGAATGCAGAAGTTGGAAACGCCATTGTTGAAGTAGGTTAAGGAATGACCGAAGTCCGAAGTCGGAAGACCGAAGTCGAAAATAAATTCCCCTCTTGAGACCTGTGCTGAGCGCGGTCACTGAGCGTAGCCGAAGTGGAGTCGATGTAGGGGTTAGGGGTGTGTAAAAAACATGAAAAGGAATAAAAATAATAAAAACCGGTCAACGTTATTTAGGCATCAACAAATAATAATTCATAATTCGTAAATATAAAGAATGGTAATTATCACATTGCAAAGGGCCAAGTGCATTGGTTGTAATTACTGTGTGGAACAGGCGGCTGCCCATTTCCAAATGTCAAAAAAAGACGGAAAAGCGGTGCTGCTTCATTCGAAGGAAAAAAAAGGTTTTTTCACTTTAAAATCGGCAGATATAGGTATTTTGGAAGCGGTCACAAAAGCAAAAGAAGCCTGTCCGGTAAAAATTATTGATGTAAAACAAACATAATTCCATTTTTTATCGTTTTACAGTTTGTAATTTAAATGATATCTTTACAAATTAGTGAAGACCGTAAAATTGATTTTCAGTTTTACAAACAATATAAAAACATAGAAATATATGAGCTGTAATAGTTGCTCTTCAGATATAAACACCGTGCCGAAAGGCTGCAAAAGCAATGGAAATTGCGCCACCGGAGGGTGTGAAAAACTCTCCGTTTTCGACTGGTTATCCAATATGGCGCTGCCAACCGGACAAGAACCTTTAAACATTGTTGAGGTTCGGTTTAAAAACGGACGGAAACATTTTTACCGAAATGTCGACAATCTGCAAATTTGTATTGGCGATATCATTGCCGTGGAAGGAAGTCCGGGTCACGACATTGGAACGGTTTCTCTTACAGGCGAATTGATCAGAATTCAGATGAAGAAAAAAGGCGTTGCCTTTGACAGTGAAGAAGTAAAAAAAATATACCGAAAAGCCACCCAAAAAGACATCGATATTTGGAAAGCTGCGCGAGAAAAAGAATATGAAACCCAATTTAAGGGCCGTGAAATTTTGAGCAGATTGGGCATAAAAATGAAACTTTCTGATGTTGAATACCAAGGCGACGGCAACAAAGCCACTTTTTATTACACGGCAGATGACCGTGTGGATTTCCGACAATTAATTAGAGATTTGGCAAGCACTTTCAGCATCAGGGTTGAAATGAAACAAGTTGGTTTGCGCCAAGAAGCCGCCCGATTGGGAGGTGTTGGATCTTGCGGCAGGGAATTGTGCTGTTCAACATGGTTAACCGATTTAAGAAAAGTGAACACCACCGCGGCGCGTTACCAGCAATTGTCGTTAAATCCACAAAAATTAGCCGGACAATGCGGAAAATTAAAATGCTGTTTAAATTATGAACTAGACACGTATTTAGATGCCTTATCCGATTTTCCACGACAAGATATCGTGTTAAAAACAAAAAAAGGAGAAGCCGTTTTTATTAAAATGGATATTTTTAAAAGAGTGTTGTGGTACACTTACAAAGAAGACAGAAATAAGTGGTATAAACTTACTTTGGAAAATGTTAAAGAAATCATAGACTTAAATAAAAACAACAAGCCGGTAACTTCTTTGGAAGATTATGAATTTGAATTGTTGGTTGAAAATGTAGTTACTTATGAGGATGTTGTTGGGCAAGACAGCTTAACGCGTTTTGATGCGCCAAAAAGGAAAAGCAACCACAAGAAAAATAAAAACAAAAATTTAAAAGCCCCGGTCCAGCCAACTCAAGTTAGCGGAAGCGGCAGTTCGAAAAACAGAAAACAAAGACCTCCAAACAGAAGTGCAAACCCAAATAAAAATAGTTAAACAGTTAAGTTTCATTGCGGTTACTTTTTTGTTGTTGTCCTGCAACTCAAACGTTGTTTTTGATCAATATATTTCTATTGAGGGCCAACAATGGCCTTCAGAAAATGGAATTGATTTTATTGTGAACAATTTGGATACGATTTCAGCAAATAATGTGTTTATCAATATTAGAAATAATAAGGATTATGAATTTAGTTCTTTGTTTTTAATTGCCAAACTTGAATTGCCCAACGGCTATAGAGTGATTGACACCTTGGAATATGAAATGACCGATGCTTCGGGAAACTGGCTGGGATCCGGATTTACGGATCTTAAAGAAAATAAACTATTTTATAAAGAAAATGTTGTTTTTTCTGAAATAGGAACCTACAAATTTAATATTCAAAACGCAACGCGCGGCATCAATGATATTCAGGGGAAAAATCCTTTAAAAGGAATCACAGATGTTGGGCTTAGCATTGAAAAAATAAAAAAATGACAAAAAAAACGACAAATAACAATCAATTTTCAAAGTATATAAAATGGTTTTGGATGACCATTCTTGGAGGCATTTTATTTATAATCCTGCTATTTTTATTGGCTTCATTTGGTGCTTTCGGTACGCTTCCCACTTTTGAAGAATTGGAAAGTCCAGAAAGAAACACCGCTTCCGAAGTGATTTCTATTGATGGAAAAACATTGGGGAAATATGCTTATGAAAACAGAACGCCCGTAAAATTTAAAGACCTCCCTGAAAATTTAATAAATGCTTTGATTGCTACAGAAGATGAGCGATTTTATGATCACTCCGGAGTAGATTTTAGAGCCTCTATTCGCGCGGTTGTAATGCTTGGAAAAGATGGTGGAGGAAGTACCATTACCCAGCAATTGGCCAAACTTTTATTTCATGGAGAAGGATCCCGAAACATTGTGGAAAGAGTTTTGCAAAAAGTGAAGGAATATGTCATAGCCATCCGTTTGGAACGCCAATATACCAAAGAGGAAATATTAACCATGTACCTTAACAAATATGATTATTTGAATTTGGCTGTGGGTATTCGTTCCGCATCTCGAATTTATTTCGGAAAAGAACCCATCAACTTAAAAATACCGGAGTCGGCCATGCTGGTTGGAATGCTTAAAAACGCCTCTTATTTTAATCCGCTAAAAAGAGCGGAATTGGTTAAAAATCGCAGAAACGTGGTTCTAAACCAAATGTATAAGAACGATTTTATCACGAAAGAACAAAGAGAAGCTTTTAAGGCAAGCCCTTTAAACTTAAATGTAAACAAGGAAGGGCATAGCGATGGTACAGCAACTTATTTTAGGGAATATTTGCGCGATTTTATGAAAAACTGGGTAAAAAACAATCCAAAACCCGATGGTACAAATTACAATTTGCAAAGGGACGGACTTAAAATTTATGTAACTATAGATTCTCGTATGCAAAAATACGCCGAAGAAGCGATGCTGGAGCATATGGCAAATTTGCAACGGGTATTTTATAAGGAACAGAAGCGAAACAAAACAGCTCCTTTTTATGATTTGGATGAAAAACAGGTTGCGATTACCATGGAACAGGCGATGAAACGTTCAGACCGGTGGATTCGCATGAGAAAAAATGGTGCTTCAGAAAGTGAAATTAAAGCTTCATTTAATGAAAAAACGAGCATGAGCGTCTTTTCTTATAAAGGAGAAATAGACACCATTATGTCTCCGTATGATTCCATTAAATACTATAAACATATTTTACGCTCTGGATTAATGTCGGTTGAACCGCAAACAGGCCATGTGAAAGCTTGGGTTGGCGGTGTAAATTACAAACACTTTCAATTTGATGCGGTGAAACAACAAAAACGTCAGGTTGGTTCTACCTTTAAACCTTTTGTGTATGCGGCAGCCATCAACCAATTAAAATTGTCGCCGTGCTATAAATTGCCAAATACGCCTTATACCGTTTTGAAAGAGAAATATGGAATGGCACAAGATTGGACACCGAAAAATTCGGACAATAAATATGGCGGTGAACTCACCTTAAAAAATGCCTTGGCAAATTCGATTAACGTAATAACCGTGAAATTAATCGATATGGTTCATCCAAAAACAGTGGTTAATTTTGCAAACAGTATTGGGATTGAAACTGAAATCCCTGAAGTGCCTTCCATAGCGCTGGGTTCTGTAGATTTATCCTTGTATGAAATGGTTGGCGCTTATGCAACTTTCGCAAACAAAGGTTTAAGGATTGAACCTATGGTTTTAATGAGAATAGAAGATAAAAACGGATTGGTATTGGAGCAATTTATGCCAAATTCAAACGAAGCGATTAGTGAGGAGTCGGCTTATGTAATCACCAATTTATTGGAAGGTGTGACAGAGTCGGGCTCAGGTATTCGTTTGCGAACCAAAGGAGCAACTTATGCCGATAACATGGTTACAGGTTATCCCTACGGATTTACAAATCCAATCGCAGGAAAAACAGGAACCACCCAAAATCAGTCCGATGGTTGGTTTATGGGCATTGTGCCTAATTTGGCAACCGGCGTTTGGGTTGGCGGTGAAGACAGGGCGGTCCATTTTGCCGGATTGAGCAAAGGACAAGGCGCTACGATGGCATTGCCAATTTGGGCAATATATTACAGAAAATTATATGCAGATCCTACGTTGAGCGTAAGCAAAGGAGCTTTTGAAAGACCCGAAGTGTTGACCATAGAAACAGATTGCAGAAAAGGGAATACAGACGCAACCTCTGATCTAAATTTAGATGATGATCCTGAATTTTAAAAGATAAATTATGATAAATAAAGTAGTTAATAATGCACAAGACGCTTTACTGGGAGTAGAAAACGGCATGACTTTTATGCTTGGCGGTTTTGGTTTATGCGGAATCCCAGAAAATTGTATTTCTGAATTGGTGAGATTGGGCGTTAGCAATTTAACGTGCATCTCCAACAATGCAGGCGTTGATGATTTTGGGTTAGGGCTTTTATTAAAAAAGCATCAAATCAAAAAAATGATTTCTTCTTATGTAGGAGAAAATGAAGAATTTGAACGCCAAATGCTTTCGGGCGAAATGGATGTAGAATTGATTCCGCAAGGAACTTTAGCTGAACGTTGCAGGGCTACAGGAGCCGGAATTCCGGCATTTTTTACGCCTGCCGGATACGGCACAGAAGTGGCGGAAGGAAAAGAAACCCGAGAGTTTAACGGCAAAATGTATGTTTTGGAACATGCCTTTAATCCGGAGTTTGCTTTTGTGAAAGCTTGGAAGGGCGATACCGCAGGAAATCTTATTTTTAAAGGAACTGCACGTAATTTTAATCCGATGATGGCAATGGCCGGAAAAATTACCGTTGCTGAAGTTGAAGAATTGGTTGAAGCAGGAGAATTGGATCCAAACCAAATTCATACACCGGGTATTTTTGTGCAGCGTATTTTTCAGGGAAAAGATTATGAGAAAAGAATTGAACAACGCACAGTAACTCCAAAATCTTAAACAATGGCTTTATCAAAACAAGAAATAGCGCAGAGAATTGCACAGGAATTACAAGATAAATGGTATGTTAATCTGGGAATTGGAATTCCAACCTTGGTGGCCAATTACATCCCTAAAAACATAGATGTTGTCTTTCAGTCGGAAAACGGAATGCTGGGAATGGGACCTTTCCCAATTGAAGGCGAAGAAGATGCCGATTTAATCAATGCCGGAAAACAAACGGTCACTATTTTAAAGGGCGGTTCGTTATTTGACTCTGCAATGAGTTTTGCCATGATTCGCGGACAACACGTTCAGTTAACTGTTTTAGGAGCGATGGAAGTTTCTCAAAATGGGGATATAGCGAACTGGAAAATTCCGGGAAAAATGGTTAAAGGAATGGGCGGGGCGATGGACTTGGTGGCTTCCGCAGAAAATATTATTGTGGCCATGATGCACACGGATAAATCTGGAGCATCAAAATTATTAAAAAGATGTTCGTTGCCTTTAACAGGCGTGAATTGCGTTAAAAAAGTAGTGACAAATTTGGCTTATTTAGAAATTAAAAACAATGCATTTTATCTTATAGAAAGAGCTCCGGGCGTTTCAGTGGAAGAAATTATTGCTGCTACAGAAGGAACTTTAATTGTGGAAGGCGAAATTCCGGAAATGAAGTTTTAACAGATAAGTTGATGCTTTCCTTTTATGAAATAATAAAAACTCAATGAAAATAATATCATACAATGTCAACGGAATCAGGGCAGCCTTAAACAAAGGTTTTATTGATTGGTTGGTAGCCGCAAATCCCGACGTTATTTGTTTACAGGAAATAAAAGCGCAAAAAGAACAGCTCGATTTAAGTTTGTTTGAAAATGCCGGTTACAATTATCACTATTGGTTTTCGGCTGAAAAAAAGGGTTACAGCGGCGTGGCGGTTTTATCAAAAACAAGACCCGACAAAGTGGTTTATGGCACCGGAATCGAAGCAATGGACTATGAAGGAAGAAATTTACGGGTAGATTTTGCGAACGTATCAATAATGAGCTTATATTTACCATCCGGAACCAATGACAATCGATTGGAGTTCAAACTAACCTACATGGCTCAATTTCAGAACTATGTAAACAACCTCAAAAAAGAACTTCCCAATCTCATTATTTGTGGCGATTATAACATTTGCCATACAGAAATAGACATTCATAATCCGGTACAGAATAAGGACACCTCAGGATTTTTACCCGTTGAACGCAACTGGCTGGGGAATTTTATTGACAGTGGTTTTACAGATTCGTTTCGCCATTTAAACAAAGATCCTCACCATTACAGCTGGTGGAGTTATAGGGCAAATGCAAGAAACAACAACAAAGGCTGGCGCATAGATTACCATATGGTAAGCAACGAGATGAAAGATAACATTAAAAGAGCCTATATTTTACCGGAAGCAAAACATTCCGACCATTGCCCGGTAGTTATTGAAATTGATTAAATTAAATAAATAAAAGCAGTACAATGTTCAAAAAAACAGCAATTCTATTCATTATCGCAATTACATTTAATTCGTGTGTATCAAAAAAAGTATATCAGGAACTCGAAACAAAATTCAATAATTTACGTTCCTCAAACACTGCATTAATTGAAGAAAAAGACAATTTATTGGCTGCAAAAAAAACCTTGGAAGCCGATTTAGAAAAATTGAACAGCGATTACAGTGCGCTTAAAACCCAAAAGGAAATATTGGATAGTGAATTCGCTTCTGTTCAAAATAAATATAAAAATTTAGACGAATCTTATAATGTGCTCTCCACGCAAAGTTCAAAAAAACTGGCCGAGCAATCTCAAAAAAACCAGGAATTATTGTATCAATTGGAAGAAAAAGAAAGAAAATTGGCCTTAGAAAGCGACCGATTGGAAAAACTTCAAAATGAATTGGCACAACGCTCCAATCAAATTAACGAGCTTCAAGGTTTAATTGATGCAAAAGAAGCCCAAATGCAACAATTGAAAAATGCTATTTCCAGCGCATTGCTCAATTTTGAAGGAAAGGGATTGACTGTAGTTCAAAAAAATGGTAAAATCTATGTTTCTATGGAAAACAAATTACTGTTCGATTCGGGAAGCTGGGCAGTAGGAAGTGAAGGAAAAGTTGCTGTAGAACAATTGGCCAGTGTGTTGGCGAAAAATCCGGATATCAATGTGCTTATTGAAGGGCATACAGACAATGTTCCATACACAGGGGCAACTATCACAGACAACTGGGATTTATCCGTTAAACGAGCTACAGCAATTGTAAGAATTTTACAAAATAAAGGCGTAAACCCAACGCAAATTACAGCGGCAGGTCGAAGCGAATACGTGATGGTTGGTTCCAATGCTACTCCAGAAGGAAAAGCAAAAAACAGAAGAATTGAAATTATTTTAGCGCCTAATTTAGACGAAATTTCAAAACTTTTAAACAACTAAACTCTTATGAAAAATTTACTATACATTGCGTTTTTATTAACGTTTACTTATGGATTCTCACAAAAGAAAACGGAGCCAATAAAAATTCAGAATAGTGAAAATGCCAAAGTTCATTTTAATGACGGACCGGCATTATTTTTTACAAATAAAGATTCATTAATTCTTCAGGTTCATCCGCAAGCGATGCTTATTGACAGTTTATGGATGAATAAATTGATAAAATCTCCTTTATATGACAAGGAATTATATGTATTGGGCAATGATGAAATGTTTGTTGCCGACCTTGAAGAATTATCGACCGAATTGTTAAAATCACGTTTAAAACATTTAAACAGCAAAACACCTTTTAAAATTGAATACAATCCGGATCTGGAACAAATCATAAGAACCTATTTGCAAAAAAGAAAATCGTCAATTTCCACCATTATGGAGCGGGCGCGTTATTTTTTCCCTATGTTCGAAGAACATTTGGCGAAATACAAAATTCCGATGGAACTAAAGTATTTGGCGGTTATCGAGTCTGCTTTAAATCCAAATGCGCGATCTCGTGTGGGAGCAACAGGTTTGTGGCAATTTATGTATCCAACAGGGAAATTTTACAATTTAGAAGTGAGTTCGTATATAGATGAACGTTCAGATCCATACAGGGCTACAGAAGCGGCCTGCAAATATTTAGAAAGTTTGTATAAAATGTATGGTGATTGGAGTATGGTTTTGGCGGCCTACAATTACGGTCCGGGTAATGTTTCCAAAGCCATCAGACGCGCCGGTGGAAGCACCAATTATTGGACTATCCGTAAATATTTACCTAAAGAAACCGCAGCCTATGTTCCGGCTTTTTACGCCACTTTGTATCTTTTTGAATATGCAAAAGAACACAATTTAAAATCGAAGCAAAATGCAATTTCTTATTATGCAACAGATACCGTCCAAGTTAAAAGACAGTTGACTTTTGCACAAATCAATGAAACTTTAAATGTTGATATTGAGGTTCTTAAATTTTTAAATCCGCAATATAAACTGGATATTATTCCTTATATTAAAGATAAAAACTATATACTAACCTTACCGATAAAAGATATCGGAAATTTTGTAAGCAATGAAAGGTTGATTTATGCCTATGCCGATTTAGCCGATGCAAAAGAAGAAAAGCCATTGTTGGAACTCATAAAATTGGAAGATAAGATTACGCACAAGGTTAGAAGTGGCGATAATTTAGGAAAAATAGCCCATAAACATGGTGTTGCCGAAAGCGATTTGAAAAAATGGAACAATTTAAAAAGCTCAAGAATATTGGTAGGGCAAAATTTGGTGGTTTATCCTAAAAACATCAATCCGGTTGTTGCCCAAAAAGCGACTCCAGCCAATAGCGAAAGCAAAGAACAAACGTATTACATTGTTAAATTGGGAGATTCATTATGGTCAATCGCAAAAAAATATTCAAATGTTTCTGTGCAAAATATTAAAGATTGGAACAATATTTGGAGCGTAAATAGTCTAAAACCCGGAATCAAATTAAAAATATTTAATTAATGAAACGAGCATAACAAATTTTGATACACAAGGGAATGATTAATAGCGAACTTGCCTGCGGCAAGCAGGTCTGCCAGCCGGCAGGCAGGCTGCAGCTGTTACCGCTAAAAAATAAAATTTAAACAGATGAAAAAGATCGGACTTTTATTGGCATTTATCTCCATGCTGATTTCCTGTGATACAGGCAACAATAAAAAAGTGCTGCAAGAAGCAAACGGCCGAATGAACAATTTGCTGATCGTTATGAAAAATAGCGAATGGCAAGGCGAAATTGGCGATGAATTGCGAAAAATTATTGCAGAACCAGTAATTGGATTGCCACAACCTGAAGCACAATTTGAAGTGACCCAAGTGCCGCCAGAAAGTTTCGGAAGTATGTTTAAAGCCAGCAGAAGTATATTAAACGTTGGCATTGGCGCTGAAAATTCTTTTTCGGCCATTTCAAATGTATATGCCGAGCCGCAAAAAATTATCACCATTACCGGAAAAGACAAAGAATCGCTGATTCTTGAAATTCAGAAAAACGCAAAAGCACTTATCTCCGGATTTAAAACCGCCGATTTGCTCACCGTGCAACGTTCAATTTATAAAAATTACTGGGATCCGACAAAAATGGAAACCTTTACCAAAAACGGCTATTCCCTAAAAATTCCAAAAACCTTCAGCAAAGTTGACGATACTGGAGATTTTGTTTGGTACAGGATGCGTTTAGACGGCGGAAACAGCATGGAATTGTTTTCCTACACGGTTCCAATTCAATCTATTGATGACGAAAACGGAAACAATCTTGTGGCGATAAGGGACACCATCGGCAAAAAACATATCCCAGGTCAAATTGAAGGATCTTATATGATTACAGAAGCTGCGTACACGCCACATATTTTTGAGGTAAAACTTGATGGAAAAAAAGCCCTGGAAGCAAAAGGAAAATGGGAAGTGAAAGGCGTTTATATGGCTGGCCCGTTTTTAAGTTATTCCATTATCGACAAGGCAAAAAACAGGTTGGTGGTGGTTGAAGGTTTAACCTACGCGCCATCAATTAACAAACGCGACTATATGTTTGAACTGGAGGCGATTATGAAAACAATTAAGATAAATTAAGAAGAATATTATAGTTCTATAATTTATATGGCTGACTAAAAAGAAATTTCCGTCAACCTGAACTTGTTTCAGGTTCTCATAATGGCGGATTTTAACACTTTTTAGACAGCCTCGTTTTTTCCAAACTTAACCTTTGTTTGAAATAAGTACCAAATACCAACGGCACTTACATTTATTATTCCTAAATTTAGCAAATGCAACAACCCAATGTTGCGTTTGAATAAAAATAATTGCTAAAATTCAAAACAAATAAATAAATAAATAAGGTTTGTTATTTGGCAGATTAGCACACAAGTTAATTACCAATTGAGCAAAAAAAGAATTTGTAACTTTGCAGACTGAAAATTAAAAACTAAAGATTCTTGAAAGTAGAACATAATATATCGAGATTGAAATACCTTCTGAAAATGTATAAACTTTCAGCAAAGGAGTTTTTATCAATAATCAGTAATGGTTTGAAAAATCCAATTATCGAGAGTGATATTTTTTCTGAAAGGATAGAAATTAGTTACTTAAAGAGAATTGATAAAGTTTTTGAGAAAGGAATTCATTACTATTTGGATCCAAAAGCACCTGAAAATGCAAAAGAAGCCAGTATTTTTTTTAGAAAAGATAATTTTGGTACTGATTTGAATTTTAGGGCAAAAAAAATAGTTAGCCAATTCGAGGAACTAAAAATCTCAATAGCAGCTATTGCTAAATTAGCTGATTTGAACACAAAAAGAAAAATACCAAAGTTTAGTCTAAATGATAATCCAGAAATAATAGCCAGCGAATTTAGAAAAATTCTCTATCCAACATTTACATCAAAACGAAGAGATTTTCTTAAATCTTTAATATCAAAGTTTGCCGAAAATAATATTTTAGTTTTTGAGTTTGTTGAAACTCACAGTAGAAAAGAAAAAGCAAATATAGATGGGTTTTTCTTAAAACCAAATGTCATTGTATTAAAGCGACACCAATCTTTTAGAAGGGAGATTTTCACTCTTGCTCACGAATTAGGTCATTTTTTACTTGAGAAAGAAGAAATTGAATTACTTGATTATAGTGTGATTGCGGATAAGCATTTGTCCAAAATTGAAAGATGGTGTAATGACTTTGCTTACTATTTCTTAATTGGCGAATATGGAAAGGACATGAAAAATTTAGAGAAAGCAAGTTCTTCAAATGATTATCACCATGATTTATTAAGAACAATATCAGAAAACACTCATTTAAGTCAAATCGCTTTATTTACTAGACTTTTATTTCAAAGCCAAATAAGTCAAAAAAACTATAATTTAGTTAGAGTAGACTTTGAAGAGCAGTCTAAAAAACACCAAGAAGAAAAAGAGCGTGAAAAAGAATTGCAAAGAGAACAAGGAATTAAACAACGTGGTTCTATTGCCAAACCAATCCCCTCTCCCTTGTTTATTTCAACAATTCAAGCAGCTTTTTATGAAGGCATCATAAATGAATATGAAGTTTGTAAAAAACTAAATATTAAACCAGAGAACTTAAGCAAATTTATTCAATGATTGTAGTAATTGATACAAGTTCATTATTGTCCTTGGTTCGTTATTACTTACCATTTGACCAAAATAAAAAGTTGTTTAATCTAATTAAACAGGAGATTCAAAACCATAATATAATTATTATTGATGAGGTTTTAAATGAATGCAAATCTGTTTCGGGTAAATTAGTTGTTAAAAAATTGAATTTTTTAATTAACAAAGAGTTTTTGAATTTGTTTAAGATTCCAACTAAAACAGAAAATTTAATTCCGCCTTCACCAACAAAATTTTACAACCTTGTAAATAATACTTTTATAACTACAAATGCTAAGCGTTTAAATAGTGCTCAAATGGAGCAACAAAAAAGGGAATTTTTAGGTTCAGCAGATGCGAAGATGATCATATATCTGCTAAATAAAATTAATTCAAATTCTTTTGAAAAATTATTCCTTGTAACTGAAGAAACCGAAGGCAGCAATGATCAAAAAGCATTTAAAAAATTGCCAGCAATCTGCAAAATTCTTAACATAGAAGTTAAAACTCTTCCAGAATTATTAGAACTATATAGTGAGATTAATATCAAATTCGAGTAAGAAAGCGAGTGGCTAAAAATTGTATAATAAAATGCTCCTCTTTGTTAAAAAGTAACTTTTAAAATTAATAAAAACATGAGGGAATTAAAGTTATAAACTTTCAATTTTTAATAACCTAAACCATTATAGGACTTACCCCCCAAACAAAAAGCGCCCTTTTCAAGGCGCCTTTTGTTTAATATAATTTCGTAAACCTATTCCTCCATTTTAGCCCAGCTGTCTCTCAACGGCACGGTTCTGTTGAAAACCAAATGGAATTCGGTGGTGTCTTTATCAACACAAAAATACCCCAAACGTTGAAACTGGAATCGGTCCAAAACATTGGCTTCTTTTAAACTTGGCTCCACAAAAGCTTCCAAAACTGTTAAAGAATCGGGATTTAAAAAGTCTTTGAAATCCTTGTCTTTTTGGCTGTCTGGCGCTTCTTCCGTAAACAAACGGTCGTAAACCCGCACTTCTGCTTTTACGGCGTGTTTTATGGAAACCCAGTGCAGCGTACCTTTAACTTTACGCTGACTTGCTTCTGTGCCGCTTCCGCTTAAACTTTCGGTGTCATACGTACAGTGAATTTCGGTAATTTCCCCGTTTTCGTCCTTTACCACCGATTCAGCTTTTATAATATAGGCGTTTTTCAAACGCACTTCATTTCCTAATTTTAAGCGGAAGAATTTTTTGTTTGCTTCTTCTCTAAAATCTTCTTTTTCAATATAAATTTCTCGGCTAAAAGGAACTTCTCTAAATCCGGCACTTTCGTCTTCCTGATTGTTTTCAGCAGTTAACCATTCTTCTTTTCCTTCAGGATAATTGGTGATTACAACTTTTACAGGATCTAAAACAGCCATCACGCGTGGTGCTGTTTTGTTTAAATCATCTTTAATGCAATATTCAAGCAACGCCACATCAGTTACGTTATCTCGCTTGGAAATTCCTGCGGTTTCACTAAAAGTTCTGATAGATTCTGGCGTGTAACCTCTTCTTCTTAAGCCTGAAATGGTTGGCATTCTTGGATCATCCCAACCAGTAACAATGCCTTCTTCAACCAATTGCAGCAATTTGCGTTTGCTCATTACCGTATAGCTCAAATTTCTTCGCGCAAATTCGCGTTGTTTCGGACGCAATTTTGCGGGATCGTAAACTTGGTCAACATACCAATCATATAAATCTCGGTGACTTTTAAACTCCAGCGTACAAATAGAATGTGAAATTTGCTCCAAATAATCGCTTTCGCCGTGCGTCCAGTCGTACATCGGATAAATACACCAATCATTTCCTGTTCTGTGGTGGTGTCTTTTTAAAATGCGGTACATAATTGGGTCTCGCATATGCATATTCACGTGTTTCATATCAATTTTTGCGCGCAAAACGTGAGAACCCTCTTCAAAATCACCATTTTTCATTTTTAAAAACAGCGCTAAATTTTCTTCAATTGATCTGTTTCGGTTCTTACTGTCGGTTCCCGGTTCGGTTGGCGTTCCTTTTTGCAAAGCCATTTCTTCCGATGATTGGTCATCAACATACGCTTTTCCGTTTTTTATAATTTCCACAGCCCAATCATACAATTGCTGAAAATAGTCCGATGAATACAATTCTTTGTCCCACGTAAAACCCAGCCATTGCACATCGTGTTTTATGGAATCAACATATTCCTGTTCCTCTTTAGCCGGATTTGTGTCGTCAAAACGCAGGTTCACCGGCGCATTGTAGCGCAATCCCAAACCAAAATTCAAACAAATGGAAGCCGCGTGGCCAATATGCAAATAACCATTCGGTTCAGGCGGAAATCTAAATCGTAATTTGTCTTGGGTCAAACCGTTTGCCAAATCATCTTCAATAATTTGCTCAATAAAATTCAGCGATTTTTTTTCTTCATTCATAATAACATCAGACTTATAAGTTGCAAAATTATTGATTTTTTTCGGCAATAACTACAAAATCACACTGCATATTCAACAAAGGCGTAACTCCATCATTTTTAAAGCATTTTTTTGGGCCTGCCGACCTTTTCGGTTGGCGTTCCCCGCCAACTGGCGGGGTCGGGCTTTCACTACTCGCATTTTTTAGTTGCGAAAAGCAACAAAAAAAGTGCTCAAACACGCCGTTCAATCCCTAATGCAAATGATTTACGATTTTTGAATTACGATTTTAGAATTTTAAAATGACGTATTTTTTGCGGGCTTTGCGCATTTTCTTTGCGGGCTTTGCGGTTAAATGCTAATTTTGTTTGAATTGATTTTTTATAACTTTTTACTTGTTTTTTATCATAGAATACGCAGCTTGAATTAATAATGGATAATAAATATTTTTCTGGCGACCTTTGCAGTTTTCCTTTGCGTTGCTTGCGGTTAAAAAACAATTTTGTTTGAATATATGTCTAACAATTTTTCTTCCTGATTAGGTATCTTTTTTATTACTTTACCTAAAATAATTCCCCCTTCGGGGCAATGTCATTAAGTTAAGGAAATATTTGTCATTCCGACAAAGGAGGAATCGCAACAAATGAGCACGTATGATGAGATTCCTCGTGCCTCGGAAGGACAAAAAAAAGGAGTAAATCTCTTAACTTAATGACATTGCCCTTCGGGGGTTAGGGGGCACTTCCGACTTCCGACTTCCGACTTCCGACTTCTGACTTTTAGAGTTATCTTTGCCTAAAATGTTTTTAAAATGGGAATTATAAAGTTAAAAAATATACGGGTTTACGCCTATCATGGCTGTTTGCTTGAAGAAGGGAAAATTGGTTCCGATTATCGCGTGGACGTTTCTGTAAATGCAAATTTAAACTTATCAGCACAAAGCGATAACCTTGCAGATACGGTAGATTATGTTCATTTAAACAAAATTGTGAAACAGGAAATGGCCATTCGTTCTAAATTATTGGAAACGGTGGTGAAACGCATTTTGGACCGGATTTTTCTTGAAATTCCTTTGGTTGAAGAAGCTGTTGTTGCCGTTTCAAAAATAAATCCGCCAATCGGCGGCAATGTGGCGATGGTGACCGTTGAGATGCGTAAAGAAAGAAGTTGAGAAGACCGAAGACGGATGACGGAAGTCGGAAGACGGAAGTTCACGAAGACGGAAGACGGAAGCTTGCCTGCCGGAGGCAGGACCGAAGACGGAAGACCGAAGAATGATGCAAAATATAATAATCGTAAATCGTAAATCCAAAATTGTAAATCATTTTGCGTTAGCAATTGCAGCGGCATCCTTTTTTGTAGCGAAGCGAAAAAAAAGATATAGCGGAAAGTGCGACCTGCCTGCCGGCAGGCAGGCCTGCCAGCTGGAGGGGAACGCCCATAAGATAAGTAAAAGACACAAAATTATAAAGTCTAAAATCATAGTCAACAATTGCACAATTAAACGATTACACGGCTCAACAATCAAACAATTCAACAAATCCGCAGTTAAACGATTATACAATTAAAAAAAAATTGTAAATTTGCAATCCGATAATGGCGTTTTGGCCGAGTGGCTAGGCAGAGGTCTGCAAAACCTCGTACAGCGGTTCGAATCCGCTAGACGCCTCATCAAAAACCCAAGCAAACCGCTTGGGTTTTTTGTTTTCTTTAACACCTTGTTAAAAATAAATTCTTGTATCTTTGTGTTAAAGTTTTATTTATGAAAATTTACCCCATTGAAACAGGGAACTTTAAACTGGACGGCGGCGCTATGTTTGGCGTAGTTCCTAAAGTAATTTGGAATCGCACAAACCCCGCAGATGAAAATAACTTAATAGATATGGCATTGCGCTGTTTGTTGATTGAAGACGGTGACCGCCTTATTTTAATTGACAACGGCACCGGAAACAAACAACCAGACAAGTTTTTTAGCTACTATTATTTCTTCGGAGACTTTTCGCTTGATGCCTCTTTGGCAAAATATGGTTTTCACAGAGACGATATTACCGATGTTTTTTTAACCCATTTGCATTTCGACCATTGCGGCGGAAGCATTCAGTGGAATAAAGACCGCACCGGCTATGAACCAGCGTTTAAAAACGCCAAATTTTGGAGCAATAAAAACCATTGGAAATGGGCGGTTGAACCAAATCCGAGAGAAAAAGCCTCGTTTTTGACAGAAAACATCAATCCAATCCAAGAGAGCGGACAACTGAATTTAGTGGATTTGCCAACCGGTGATTTTGCAAAAAACACGCCGCTTGGTTTCGATATTTTATTTGCAAACGGGCATACCGATAAACTGATGATTCCCCACATTCAATACCAAGGTAAAACCATTGTTTTTGTATCGGATTTGTTGCCGACCGTTGGGCATATTCCTTTGCCATACGTGATGGGATATGACACTCGTCCGCTTTTGACCATGGAAGAAAAAGACAAGTTCTTAAAGATTGCTGCCGACAATAATTATTTTTTGTTCTTTGAGCATGATGCCACCAATGAACTTTGTACCATAAAACACACCGAAAAAGGCGTGCGATTAAATCAAACCTATACATTTAACGAAGTATTTAATTAACACAAAACAAAAGAATGAGAATATTTAAATCGATGTTTGTTGTTGCATTGGCAACAATTTCATTAGCAAGTTGCGGTTCTGTAAAATCTATTGCGGACAAACCAGTTCCGACCATGGAAACCACTATTTCCATGCCACAAAAGAAAGGCGCCATTGGCGAAGAACAATTCAACCATTGGGCACATGCCGATTTGGTGGCGGATACCATTCCCGGAATGAGCCTGGACAAAGCCTATAAATTTTTAGAGGGAAAAAAAGGCGTAACAGTTATTGTTGCCGTAATTGACTCTGGAATTGACATTGAGCATGAAGATTTAAAAGACGTTCTTTGGACCAATACCAAAGAAATTCCAGGAAATGGCATTGATGATGACAATAATGGTTATGTGGATGATATTTACGGATGGAATTATTTAGGAGGAAATGGCGTTGCCGCTCCTGAACAATTGGAAATTACACGCATTGTGGCCAAATTAAATCCGCGTTTTGAAGGTAAAAAATTGGAAGATATCAGTGAAGCCGACAAAGCCGACTTTAAAAAATACCAGGAATATGTGGAAGAGTTTAAAACGGCTTCCTCAAGACATTTCCAAACCTTGACCCGTATGGAGCAAATAGCCGATAATTTTGCGGCAGTTAAGAAATACTTGGGCAAACAAGCCATTACCTTGGAAGATTTACAGGGAATAAATACGGATGACCAAAAATTAAAAGCGCAAGTAGGCGATTTGATTGGTTTATTTGGCAGAGGTTTAGATGAAGATGCTTATTTAGACTATTATGAAACTCAAAAGAAAAATAAAAACTACGATTTTAATTTTGACGGACGCACCATTGTTGGCGACAATCCGGAAGATTTTAACGATAGAAATTACGGAAACGGATTTGTGATCGGTTCAAAAGAGGAAGAATCTCACGGAACGCACGTTGCCGGAATTATTTTGGCCTCAAGAAATAACAACAAAGGATTGCAAGGTGTTGCCCACAACGCAAAATTAATGTCTGTTCGGGCGGTGCCAGATGGTGATGAGCGCGATAAAGATGTTGCGTTGGCAATTAGATATGCCGTAGACAATGGCGCTAAAGTAATCAACATGAGTTTTGGAAAAAGCTTTTCACCGAACAAAGAATGGGTTTTTGACGCTATAAAATACGCCGAAAAACACGATGTTTTGTTGGTGCACGCTGCCGGAAACGACAATAAAAATATTGATGTAAAAGACAATTTCCCAAATGATTCTGAAGATAAAGTAACTGAAATTTCAGATAATGTAATTACCATTGGGGCATTGAGCGCCAATTTCAACGAAAATATGCCGGCTTCATTTTCTAATTACGGCAAACTAAATGTTGATGTTTTTGCGCCTGGAGTGCAAATTTATTCAACAGTGCCAAAAGATGAATATGCAAAATACAGCGGAACTTCTATGGCATCGCCAGAAGTTGCAGGTATTGCCACATTAATTCGTTCTTATTATCCACAATTGTCTGCAAGTCAGGTAAAACACATTATTATGAATTCAGGTGTTAAAGTAAATTTACAAGTGCTTGTTCCTGGGCAAAAAGGTGAAAAAGCGCCGTTTTCAAGCTTGTCAAAAGCAGGAAGTATCGCAAATGCTTACAACGCCTTGTTATTGGCCGATAAAATGGTGAATTAAAACCAAAAACTTATAATTTTCTGTTAAAAAAACACACGGCTTGCCGTGTGTTTTTTTGTTTTATAAAGTTATGATTATATTGCGGCAAATAAACAAATCCCTTATGAATAGATTTTTGGTATACCTTTTTGCAATTATTTCAACCGCAGTTTTTGCGCAAAATAATACGACTTACTGGCAGCAACATGCAGATTACAAAATGGTTGTGGATATTGATGCGGAAAATTATCAGTATAAAGGAATTCAGGAATTGGAATACACCAACAATTCTCCGGATGAATTAAATTTTGTTTTTTATCATTTGTACTTCAACGCTTTTCAGCCAAACAGTGAAATGGATGCCAGATTGCAATCTGTTGTTGATCCCGACAAAAGAATGGTGAACAATATTGGCACCAAAGAAAATCCGGTTTATGAAAGCAGAATCGCCAAATTGAAAACCAATGAAATTGGCTATTTAAAAGTATTGTCGTTAAAACAAAACCTAAAAGACGTAACATTCAGCATCGACGGAACCGTGTTAAAAGTATCTTTAAATGAAGCAATTCAACCGGGAGAGAAAGTAAAATTTGACATGGCTTTTGAAGGACAGGTGCCTGTTCATATTCGCAGGGCCGGCAGAAACAGTGTGGATGGCGTGGCACTTTCTATGGCGCAATGGTATCCGAAAATGGCGGAATACGATTTTGAAGGCTGGCACGCAGATGCTTATATTGCCCGTGAATTTCACGGAGTTTGGGCAAATTTTGACGTGACGCTTCATATTGATAAAACCTATACCGTTGGCGGAACAGGTTATTTGCAAAATCCGCAGGAAGTTGGCCATGGCTATGAAGATAAAACCAAGGCACTGAAGCTTCCGAAGGGAAAAAAACTGAAATGGCATTTTGTGGCGCCTAATGTGCACGATTTTACCTGGGCAGCCGATCCAAATTATGTGCACGATATTTTAAAAACCGCCAACGGAACAGAACTTCATTTCTTCTATAAAAAAGACAAAAAATATGCAAAAGCATGGAAAGCAGTTCAGCCTTTAACAGAAAAAGCATTGCACTATTTCAATGAAAATATTGGAGAATATCCTTGGAAACAGTATTCCGTAATTCAAGGCGGCGATGGCGGTATGGAATATGCCATGTGCACTTTAATTGAGGGCGGAGAAACCTTAAATGACATAGTTGGAACCGTTTTTCACGAACTGGCACATAGCTGGTTTCAACAAATTTTGGCAACCAATGAAAGCAAACATTCTTGGATGGATGAAGGTTTTACTTCGTATGTTTCAACAATGGCTTCCAGCTTAATTTTAGAAGGCGGTGACGGAAAACCAAATGCAAAAGGTTACAAAAACTATTTTTACGCGGTAAAAAACAATATTGAAGAACCATTAACCACGCACGCTGACCGATTTAACACCAATGCCGCTTTCAGTATTGGAAGTTATACCAAAGGAAGTATGTTTCTGTCGCAACTGAATTATATCATCGGAGAAGAAAATGTGCAAAAAACCATCAAAAAATATTTTGAAGATTTTAAATTCAAACACCCAACACCCAATGATATTAAACGAACTGCCGAGAAAATTTCGGGAATTCAGTTGGATTGGTTTTTGAATGAATGGACGCAAACAATGCATACCATAGATTATGCCGTGGCGAAAGTTGAGGGAACTTCGGTTACGTTGGCACGAGTTGGGCAAATGCCAATGCCAATTGATGTTTCTGTAGTTTATGTTGATGGAAGCACAGAAAATTTTTACATTCCTTTAAGTATGATGCTTGGCGAAAAAACCACCGATGCAACATTAATTAAAAATTGGTCTTGGACACATCCAACTTACACTTTTCCCGTTTCAAAAGAAGTGAAAAAAGTTGAAATTGATCCTTCACAATTGATGGCGGATATTGAAAGAGGGAATAATGTGTTTGAATCTGGCAAAGGGATTTAATTTAAATCAGCAAGGATAAAAACCGAAAAAAATTACGCTTTAATTAATCTAAACTGTTTAATAAACTATTCATAAATTGGTAATTCCAGGGGTTTTATGAATGTGAGTTTTATCCTCCAGTTGACTCAACACAAAATGCGCAACACTGGCTCTTGAAATCATTTTTGTCAAAATATAACTTCCAACATTATGGCCATGTTTGTAAGTTGTGTTTATTTTCCCATTGGTAAGTTGGCCCGGCCTAACAATGGTCCAATCTAAATTACTTTTCATAATTAATTTTTCTTGTTTGGATTTATCAAAAAAATAGAAATAAAGAATCACGGGAATTGTGAAGAGCGAATAATACAAACCAAGCTTAAATTTGCTGTCATTTACGCCAAGAGACGTTATGCAAACAAAGCGCTTTATGTTATTTTTTTCCATCGCATCAATAATATTTGCAGTTCCTTTAGAAAGAATCGTTGTTTTAAAAAAGAACTTTTTATGCCCCAAAACAGAAATCACAGCATCTTGTCCTACCATCGCTTTTTCAAAAGTATCCGGACTTAGAACATTTCCTTTTATTGCCTTAAGGTTTGGATGGTTAAGGTTTAGTTTATTGGGATTACGAACTATTGCGGTAATTAGATGCCCTTGTGCAAGCCCTTGTTTAATTATTTCAAGTCCGGTTTTTCCTGTTCCGCCAATGAGTAAGAATTTCATAATTGTAAATTTAGCATTAAAACATAAAGTTAATTAATTTGGAGATTGGCTTAATTTTTTTAAATACTGAAGTGCCGGTTTAAACTGATAAACTGTATTTCTGAATAACGATTAATGAAAGTTGAATTTTATTTAAAACAACATGATTCTGTTAAATTATTTACCTTAGCCAATCAGAAAATAGCCTTTAAATGTCTGTAACCGATAAACAATTTTTAAATCCGGAAAAATGGGTCAGCTTGCATGCCGATTATCTTTTCAATTATACCATTAGCCGGCTTAACGACAGGGATTTGGCCAAAGATTTGGTACAGGACACTTTTTTTTCGGCCTTAAAGGCAAAGGATAATTTTAAAGGAGAATCCAGCGAACGCACTTGGTTAATCGCTATATTAAAACGTAAAATTGTTGATTATTACCGTAAAATTAATTCGATTAAAGGAAAGGCTGAAGTGCGTATGAGTTTTTATGCGGAAGGCGAAAGAGAAGGTGAATGGCTGGAAGAACGTGCGCCAACCGACTGGAGCGGTGAAATTGAAAAAAAGATTGAAAATGAAGAATTGGCCATTGTTTTGGAAAAATGCATCGAAAGCCTGCCCGAAAAATACGCTATGGTTTTTAGGATGAAAACCGTGCATCAAATTGAAACGGAGGATATTTGTAATGAACTTGAAATTACTTCGACAAATTTTTGGGTAATTATTCACAGAGCCCGAACCCAACTCAGAAAGTGCATGGAAGAAAATTGGTTTAAAATTTAAAATATATTGACATGAAAATTACATGCAATGAAGCAACTGAAATTTGCGACAAAAGCCAATATAAGGAGGCCTCCTTTTGGGAAAAAATAAAACTTGGCACTCATTTATTTTTATGTAAAAAATGCGGACTTTACGCCAAACAAAACAAAATGATGAGTGTTTGTTTGCGAAAATTAAAGGAAGCGGAAAGCCATAAAACGCATCATTTAAATCAAGATGAAATGAATTGCATGGCGCAGGAATTAAAAACCAAAATAGAAGCATAATCCATAAATAGACCTTAAAGATTGCTTTTGAGAATTAATTTATCGAGGAATTTACGTTGAACTTAGTGCCTTTTGTTTCCTTTAAAATATAAAATAAAATGAGTTTTTTACCTGAAAAAATAGACGATTACGTTGTAAATCATTCCCAAAAAGAACCAGAACTTTTACAGCAGTTGAATAAGGAAACTTGGCAAAAAGTGTTAAATCCCAGGATGTTGAGCGGAGGTTATCAGGGCAGGATTTTGGCGATGATTTCTAAATTAATCCAGCCAAAAAACATTTTGGAAATTGGCACTTATACCGGTTATTCGGCTTTATGTTTGGCGGAAGGAATGCAAAAAAACGGAACGCTTTTCACCATTGATAAAAATGAAGAACTGGAAGATTTTGCCAAAAAATATTTTGAGCAATCACCACATAATGCACAAATAAAACAATTGGTTGGAAATGCTTTGGACATTATCCCAACCTTAAACGAAAAATTCGATCTGGTTTTTATTGATGCGGATAAAGAAAATTACATTACCTATTTTAAGATGGTTATCGATAAAATGAATTCGGGTGGCGTAATTTTATCGGACAATGTGTTGTGGAGTGGAAAAGTTGTTGAAAAAATTGAACCCCATGATAAGGATACTCAGGCCTTGGTTGCATACAATGAATTGTTAAATAATGACGATAGAATTGAAACTATTTTGCTGCCAATCAGGGATGGATTGTCGATTAGCAGGGTGAAATAAGCAGGAATTTTTTGATGCGGTAATTTGAAAATTATCTTTCTCTTTTAACAGATCCGTTCTCTTCTTCTTTGATGTCTTTAACTTCAGGTTCAGTAGAATTTTCAGCAGCATTTTTAACTTCTTCTGTTGGCGTTTCAGAATTTTTAAGGTCTATGGCCGTAGTTGAGGAATCGGCGGTAATATTGGCTGATATGTCGGTTACCGTATTTTTTGCATCCTTTGGCTTGGTAAAATAACTCACCAAATTTCCGTCGGCATCTTTTAAAGGATTTATGGATTTTTCAATATCATCCGTAACTTTTTTCATAGGGTTAGAAAAGTCGTCAAAATTGTCTTTTATCCTATTTACCTCATTTCTCACTTTTGCGGCCACATCAATATCAATGTTATTTTTTTCGGCGCTATTGTGTATTTCACGCTTAATGTCATTGGTTGCATTTTTAATTTGACGCATTCCTTTTCCCAGTTCGCGTGCAATTTCCGGAAGTTTATCTGCACCAAAAACCATCACAACCACCAATAAAATTACAAATATTTCGCCACCGCTGATAAATAAAAACATGTTCAAATATTTTAGAGGACAAAGATAGTTAAAAAACGATTCAAAGAATTAATCTTAGCTAATACCTTTAATTCACAACCCACGATTTAAATCGTGGACTTATTTCTTGGTAAGCATGCGTTTTATTTCATTCAACTTCATCAAGGCTTCAATAGGTGTAAGCGTATCGATGTTGGTTGAAAGAATTTCTTCTTTGATATTTTCAAGCAAAGGATCATCCAGCTTAAAAAAGCTCAATTGCATGTCGTTTTCTGAAGCCGTTTTCAAGGTTTCTTTTACTGCGGAGTTGGTGTGGTTTTTTTCCAGTTGCTTCAGCATTTTTGTGGCTCTGTGAATAACCGATGACGGCATACCTGCCAATTTAGCCACGTAAATTCCAAAACTGTGTTCGCTGCCGCCGGGAACCAATTTTCGCAGAAAAACCACTTTATCTTTCAGTTCTTTTACGGAAACGTTGAAGTTTTTTACTCGTTCAAACGTATTGGTCATATCATTTAATTCGTGGTAATGCGTGGCGAACAATGTTTTTGCTTTGGACGGATGTTCATGCAAATATTCTGCAATGGCCCAGGCAATTGAAATTCCGTCGTAGGTGCTTGTTCCCCGGCCAATTTCATCCAAGAGCACCAAACTTCTTTCGGAAATATTGTTCAAAATACTGGCGGTTTCATTCATTTCAACCATAAAAGTTGATTCGCCCATAGAAATATTGTCACTGGCGCCAACACGCGTAAATATTTTATCGACCACGCCAATTCGGGCGTTTTGCGCAGGCACGTAACTTCCCATTTGCGCCAACAGCACAATTAAGGCAGTTTGGCGTAAAATAGCCGATTTACCGCTCATATTCGGACCGGTAATCATAATAATTTGTTGTTGGTTTCTGTTTAAAACAACATCGTTGGCAATGTATTCTTCTCCGATAGGCAATTGCTTTTCAATCACCGGATGGCGGCCGTTTTTAATTTCCAAATCGGTGCTTTCATCCAAAAGCGGACGTACATAATTGTTTTGCTTGGCCACTTCGGCAAAAGAACTCAAACAATCGATCTGGGCAATTAATTGGGCGTTTAGCTGTATGGGCTGAATGGAATCCATCAAAGAACTGATCAGTTCAGCAAAAAGTTCATATTCTAGTTTTCCTATTTTCTCTTCGGCGCCTAAAATTTTGGTTTCGTATTCTTTTAATTCCTCAGTAATATAGCGCTCGGCACTTACCAAAGTCTGTTTTCGAATCCAATCTTCAGGCACTTTGTCTTTGTGCGTATTGCGCACTTCAATATAATAGCCAAAAACATTGTTGAAGGAAATTTTTAGGGAAGAAATGCCGGTGCGTTCAATTTCACGCGCCTGCATATTATCTAAATAGCCTTTTCCCAAGGTTGAAATAGCGCGTAATTCATCCAATTCGGCCGAAACGCCGCTTGCAATGGCATTTCCTTTATTGATATTTACCGGAGCGTCTTCGTTTAATGTTTTGGTAATTTTTTCACGAATGGTGGTGCAGCTTTGCAGTTGTTCACCAATTATTTTTAACGCCTCGTTGTTGCTTTTTTCTGCGGACTCCTTTATGGGAATGATGGCGTTTAGTGAATTTTTTAGTGCCACAACTTCCCGCGGATTCACTTTTCCCACCGCCACTTTTGAAACCAACCGTTCAATATCGCTAATTTGCTTTATTTGATAAGTGGTTAATTCAAAAAAGTCGTCGTTGTCCATAAAATATTTTACAATATCGTGGCGCCTTTTGATGCGATTTAAATCTTTTAAAGGCAATGCAAGCCAGCGTTTAAGCAACCTGCCGCCCATAGGCGAAATTGTTTTGTCAATTACGTCCAAAAGCGTCACGGCATTTTGTGAATTGGAATGGTACAACTCTAAATTTCGAATGGTAAACCGGTCCATCCAAACGTAGTTTTCTTCGGATATCCGATTGATGACCGCAATATGTTCTAATTTGTTGTGTTGTGTTTCTGAGAGATAATACAAAACCACGGCAGATGCAATGATGCCCTCTTCCAATTCTTCAATCCCAAAACCTTTGAGGGTTTTCACTTTAAAGTGATTGGTTAAAGCTTCGTTGGCATATTCTGGCTGAAAAATCCAGTCTTCCAAATAAAAATTATAAAACCGATCGCCAAATAATTCGTTGAATTTCGCTTTGTGTTGTTTTTGTACCAATACTTCGCTCGGACTGAAATTTTGCAACAGTTTGTCTATATATTCTGCATTTCCCTGTGCGGTTAAAAATTCGCCGGTTGAAACATCCAAAAAGGAAACGCCAAGCAGTCTTTTTCCGAAATGCACCGCTGCCAAAAAGTTATTGGTTTTAGACTGTAAAACTTCATCGTTTAAGGAAACGCCAGGCGTTATCAATTCCGTAACACCACGTTTTACGATGGTTTTCGTCATTTTCGGATCTTCCAATTGGTCGCAAATTGCCACGCGCATTCCTGCTTTTACCAATTTTGGAAGATAGGTGTTTAGTGAATGGTGCGGAAATCCGGCTAATGCGGTTTCTGATTCGCTGCCGGCACCGCGTTTGGTTAAGACGATTCCTAAAATGCGGGATGCTTTTTTGGCGTCTTCACCAAAAGTTTCGTAAAAATCACCAACCCTAAACAACAACATCGCATCAGGATATTTTGCCTTGATGGCATTGTATTGTTTCATTAAGGGAGAGACTTTATCGATTTTTGACGCCAATTTTTTAAGAATTTACATTAGTTTTGCGAAGTTACATTTTTAATTGAAAGATTGAAAAATTAAAAGATTGAAAACAATGAGTCAAGCAAAGAATATAGAGCAGAGAATAGAGAGAAGAGACTAATAATTTTGTTGCAGTTTTCAGTTTCAGTTGGCAGTTGCACCATTTAACGGTTAAATAAATAAACGATTAAACAATAACGATGAGAAAATTAAAAAACAGTGAATTGGAACGATTGGATGTTGAAGCGTTTAAAAAAACGGCTAAAATTCCGCTGATTGTTGTTCTTGACAATATCAGAAGTCTGAACAATATTGGATCGGTTTTTAGGACAAGCGATGCCTTTTTGATTGAAAAAATTTATTTGTGCGGCATCACGGCAAAACCGCCGCATAAGGACATTCACAAAACTGCTTTGGGCGCCACCGAATCTGTGGAGTGGGAATACGTTGAAGATACACTTGAACTTATTGAGAGACTGAAAGATTCAAAAATTAAAATTTTGGCGATTGAACAGGCTGAAAATAGCACGATGCTGCAAGATTTCAATATTGAACCCAAGCAAAAATATGCGGTTATTTTTGGAAATGAGGTAAAAGGCGTTCAACAAAAAGCGGTTTCTGCATCGGATTATTGCATTGAAATTCCGCAATTTGGCACCAAACATTCTTTGAACATTTCGGTAAGTGTGGGTGTTGTTCTTTGGGATTTGTTCAAGAAATTAAGGTTTTAACTTTTTTAAGAGATGATTACTGACCTAATTTGTTAAATTAAAGATGTTTGCTAGGAAGCTAAAAACTTAACCGCAAGTAACGCAAAGAAAAAAACGCAAAGTGCGCGATGTTGTTTTGGTTTATTGCTAAATTCTTGATGTTTGCTGTTAAAATTTAAAAGACTTAACCGCAAGGTACGCAAAGAAAAAACGCAAGGTGCGCAATGTTGTTTCGGTTAATTTTTGATGATGAAAGTTTTAAAATAGAAAATCGCAGATTGTAAATCAATTTGCACTAAGAATTGCCCTTAGGCTACGCTCTGGGTAAACTGATTGTTTGAGCTCTTATAATTGTTGGAAACAATTAAAAAGCGAGTGCGAAAAGCCTGACCTGCCTGCCGGCAGGCAGGCCCGCCAGCTGGCGCGGAATGCCCAAAATTAAAATCCTAAAATGATTTTTGCGATCCAAAAATAAATTAATATTCCGAAGATATCGTTGCTGGTTGTTATAAACGGACCTGTAGCCAAAGCGGGATCTATGCCTCTTTTGTCTAAAATGATTGGGACAAAAGTGCCAATTATTGAGGCGATTATGATCACCGAAACCAATGATACGGCAACTGTGAGTCCAACTTTGATGTCGAAACCTAAAAAAAACATACCTGCAGACATTAATATAGCCGCAAGCACC